>NZ_BAAILP010000050.1:0-8925 GCF_054589055.1 Novosphingobium sp. 11B
CGAAGCAATCCAGGGCGGCTCAAGACTGCTCTGGATTGCTTCGCTGCGCTCGCAATGACGAGGGGCGGGGCGAGGGGTAGGGCGAACCTCGATCGGCGACCAAAGCGCGTTCGGTCAAGCCTGCTCGATCATGCGGGCGAGATCGAACAGCAGCTGTTCGCGGCCCGTCGGAGCCAGCAGTTCCACACCGACAGGGCAGGTCTGCGCGCCCGCCGGAACGCTGATCGCGGGCCAGCCGGTGCGAGGCGCCAGTTCGGGAGCCCAGCCGACCTTGGGATTGCCCAGACCCTCGGGAATGACGCGCAGGGTCGGGTGGAACAGCCCGTCGAGGCGGTGCTCCGCCATGGCCCGCAGCAGGGTGTCGGTCAGGCGGCGATGAGCGGCAAGGACAGCCTGCGCCTCTTCCGCGCTGCGCGACAGGCGATCGAGGATCACCGGGCGGTATTCCGGGAGGAACCGGCCGCCTTCTAGCAAGGCGGCGAGGCTTTGCGGTGCGGTCCCGGCCACGAAATTGCGGGCAAGATACGCGTCGAACGCGGCCGCGAATTCGATGTCGACGATATGCGGACCGGCCAGCAATTGCGCGATATCGGGGATCGCGAAAGGATCGACGAGTTCGGCCCCGCCGTCCGCCAGTTTTCGCAAGGCGCGTTCGCAGGCGGCGATCACCCTCGGGTCGGTGCCGAAGGCGGCGCGCAGCACGCCGATGCGCGGCGGCGCCCCGGTTTCTCCCGCAGGGATCTTGCCGCCCATCGCGAGATAGAGCCCGCGGGCATCCTCGACGGTGCGGGCGATCGGGCCGATGGTGTCGGTGGACGGGGCCAGCGGCGCGACGCCGTCCAGCGGCAGCATGCCATGCGCGGGACGCAGTCCGACAAGGCCATTGCAGGCCGCCGGAATGCGGATCGAGCCGCCGGTATCGGTGCCGATCGCGGCGCTCGCGAAGCCGCGCGCGACTGCGACCGCCGATCCGCCGCTCGATCCGCCCGCCGTCGTGGCCGGGGCAAAGGGGCTGAGGACGTCGCCGCCGAGCGAACTGCGCGATCGCACTTCGAAGGAGAACTCGGACAAGTTGGTCTTGCCGACGATGACGGCCCCGCCATCGACAAGCCGGTCGATCACCGTGGCATTGGCGAGCGGCATCGCGGCTTCGAGCGCAAGGCATCCCGAACTGGTCGCCATCCCTGCGATGTCGATATTGTCCTTGATCGCCAGCACCATGCCGTGGAGCGGCCCCATCGGCATCCTTCGGCGCATGGCCGCGTCCGCGTCGCGCGCCGCCATGCGGGCGTGTGGGTTCAGCGCCAGCATCGCATTCCAGCGATGATCCTCGGCGCCGATGCGGTCGAGGCAGGCGTCCAGCCTTGCCTCCACTTTGCCTGTCGCGGGATCAGGGCCTGTCGCGAGATCAGGCGGCAACGGACCGGCGCGCCTTGTCGAGAAGGTCTGCGGCGCCCTGCAAAAGGAAGCCATGGTCGGAGCCGAGCAGGAACAGGCTGGCGCCGCGTTCGTGCCAGTAGGGCACCTCCTCGATCCGGCTGAGAAACATGCCGACCGCCCGGCCATTCTTGCGCCCCGCGTCGCAGATGCGCTCGACGGCGGCGACCACGCGCTCATGGTCCTGGCTGGCAAGGCCATAGCCTACCGTCAGGTCCACGCGGCCGACGAACAGGCAGTCGATGCCATCGACGCGGGCGATCTCGTCGATGTCCTCGACCGCTTCGGGGTCTTCGATCTGGGCGATGGCCACGGTTTCGCGCTCGCTCAGGCGCAAGTGGTCGGCCATTGGACGTGTCGTGTAGCAGGCAGCGCGGGTGGAGCCGGCATAGCCGCGCCCTCCGGCGCCGAAGCGGCAGGCGCGCGCGAAGGCGCCGGCCTCTGCGGCATTGCGGATATGCGGCGCGACGACACCGGTGGCGCCGCAATCCAGCGCATTGAGCACTTGCTCCGGCGTCGCTACCGGAATCCGCACGAGGCTGGGCATGCCGATGGCGCGGGTCATGGCCACGCAGCCGTCGATGGTCGCGCGGTCGAACGGCGCATGCTCGGCATCGAGGCACAGGCAGTCGAGCCCGGTGAGCGACAGCACTTCGGCGACGATCGGCGAGGGTGTCTTGACGAACGTGCCGACCAGCAGTTCGCCCGAGGTCAGCCGTTCACGGAACGCGGGCGTGTTCAAGACAGAGCCCGGTGGCATTCGCGGTGCGGCGTTGCAGTTCCCATGGATCATTCTCCGATGAATTCGAATTCATCGGTAAGCCCGAGGGCTTGCCCGGTCAATGGATTTGCTGCCAATCAGATTTGCGGTCAGGCGCCGACCGGGCGGGTGCTGCCGCGCACGACGAGGGAGCCTTGCGCGACGACCTGCTCGTGCCGGTCGGCATCGGTGCGCAGGGACAGGATCAGGCGCAGGGTCTCCGCCACCATGAAGGCCGCGGGCTGCGAATAGCTGGTGAGCGAGAAGCCGGGCCATGCCGCCATCGGCACGTCGTCGTACCCGGCGATCGAAATCTCGCGGCCCACGTCCAGCCCGAATTCGTGGCGGGCGACGGTGATCGCGGCCAGCGCCATGGTGTCGTTGGCGCAGAAGATCGCCTCGGGCCGGTCCTTGCGCAGCAGCAGGCGGCGGGTGGCGGCCATCGCGGTATCGAAATCGAAGGCGCCATCCTCGCGGATCGGGGCCGGTGCGCCCCGCTCGGCAAGGTATTCGGTGAATCCCGCCTCGCGCTGGGCGTTGGTGGAGGAATCCGCGGTGCCCGCCATGAAGGCGAAGCGGCGGTGACGCCCGGCCAGCAGGTGCGCCGCGATCGCCCTCGCGCCTGTCTCGTTGTCGCCCACCACGCAGGAGGCATCCTGCGCTGGGGTGGTGCGGTTGTAATGGATCACCGGCACCTGCGCGCGGCGGCACTGCTCGGTCAGGGTGGAGGAGGGGCTGACGGACAGCAGCACCAGCGCGTCGATCCGGTAATGCAGGATTTCGTGGATGGAGGGCTCGGGCCGGGTGCTGCCTTGTGCCGGGAACAGCATCAGGCGCAGCCCGGCGCCGTCCAGCGCGTCCGACAGCAGTTGCAGGGTCTGGGTGAAGAACGGATTGGTGAGGTAGCCCACGCCGACGCCGACGATGTTAGAGCGCCCGCGAAGTAGCGAGCGGGCCAGCGGATTGGGCCGGTAACCCAATTCCTCGGCGGCGGCGATGATCCGCTCGCGCTTGTCCGCGGCGATGCTCGCGCCCGGCGTGAAGGCGCGCGACACCGCCGATTGCGACACGCAGGCCCTGCGCGCGACGTCCAGGGACGTGATCGCCTCTTTCTCGATTTCCATGCCGTTTCCTATCGAGTGGTCGTGGGGGAGGTCAACGGCATTACGCGAGGGGTGGAGTACGTTCAGTGAATGCATGATCATAGGTTAATGCGGGGATATAATGGCCCTATGTTCGGATATTTTGCATATTGTGCATATGTTGATGAATATGTATTCAAACGCCAATCGGTGTCCGATTCCCAGGCGCCGCAGAGCAAGCGGGCAGACCGCCCGGGCAGGAGCAGGACGAATGGCGATCTATCTCAAGCGCGGCGCGACCGCAGAGGCGAAGGCGGATGCGGACCGCAAGGTGCGTGACATCGTCGAGGCAGCGCTGGCCGATATCGAAGCGCGCGGCGACGTCGTCGTGCGCGCGATGAGCAACCGGTTCGACAACTGGGACCGCGAGGACTACCGACTCTCGCAGGCCGAGATCGACGCCTGCGTGGAATCGCTTTCGGCGCAGGAGCGCAAGGACATCGAATTCGCGCAGGCGCAGGTACGCAATTTCGCGCAGATCCAGCGCGACAGCATGAAGGACGTCGAGGTCGAGACGCTGCCCGGCGTCGTGCTCGGCCACAAGAACCTGCCGCTGAACTCGGCGGGCTGCTACGTGCCGGGCGGCAAGTATCCGCTGCTGGCCAGCGCGCACATGTCGGTCATCACCGCGAAAGTCGCGGGCGTTAAGCGGGTCATCACCTGTGCGCCCCCGTTCCAGGGCAAGCCCGCGCGCGCGATCGTCGCGGCGCAGGCGATGGCGGGTGCCGATGCGATCTATGCGCTGGGCGGCATCCAGGCGGTGGGCGCGATGGCTCTGGGCACCGAGACGATCGACCCGGTCGATATCCTCGTCGGCCCCGGCAACGCCTTCGTGGCCGAAGCCAAGCGCCAGCTCTACGGCCGCGTCGGCATCGACTTGTTCGCAGGACCGACCGAAACGCTGATCATCGCCGACGAGATCGGCTGCGACCCCGAGATGGCCGCCACAGACATCCTCGGGCAAGTCGAGCACGGCCCGGACAGCCCCGGCGTCCTGCTGACCAATTCGGAGAAGTTCGCGCGCGAGACGATGGCCGAGATCGAGCGCCTGCTGCAGATCCTGCCCACGGCCGACCATGCCCGCAAGGCGTGGGAGACCTTCGGCGAGGTGATCGTGGCGGACAGCTACGAGGAAATGGTCCGCGTCGCCGACGAGATCGCCTCCGAACACGTGCAGGTGATGACCGCCGACCCGGACTATTTCCTGCAGCACATGACCAATTATGGCGCGCTGTTCCTGGGCAATCGCACCAATGTCAGCTTCGGCGACAAGGTGATCGGCACCAACCACACGCTGCCCACCAGAAAGGCGGCGCGCTATACCGGCGGGCTCTGGGTCGGCAAGTTCATCAAGACCTGCACCTATCAGCGCGTCCTGACCGACGAAGCCTCGGCGCTGATCGGCGAATATTGCAGCCGCCTCTGCGCGCTGGAAGGCTTCGCCGGGCATGGCGAGCAGGCGAACATCCGCGTGCGCCGCTTCGGCGGGCGTGACGTGCCTTATGCCGGGCAGGCGGACCCGACCCCGGCCACGGCGGCCTGATCGGTCATGAACGGGGTGGACAGGGCGGCAGGGGCCGTCTCTGTTGGCCCCGTTCGCCGATGCGGCGATTTGGAAAGACACGAGGACGATGCGATGACCCTGCCCAAAACTCCCAGCCTGCGCCTCGACGGGCGGCGCGCGGTCGTCACCGGCGCGGGCCGGGGCATCGGCCTTGCCGCCGCCGCTGCGCTGGCCGAAGCGGGGGCGGATGTCACGCTGGTGGCGCGTACCGCAGGCGAGATCGAGGCAGCTGCGGCGCAGATCACCGCGCTGGGCGGCAAGGCGCAAGCCGCAACGCTCGACGTGTCGGACCTTGCCGCCGTCGATGCCTTCTTCGCCGGGCAAGAGCCGTTCCACGTCCTCGTCAACAATGCCGGGACCAACCGGCCCAAGCCGATGTGGGAGGTAAGCGCCGAGGATTACGACGCGGTGCTCGACCTCAACGTCAAGAGCGCCTTTTTCGTGGCCCAGGCCTGCGCGCGGCGGATGATGGCGGCGGGGGAAACCGGCAGCCTGATCCACATGGGATCGCAGATGGGCCATGTCGGCGGCCCGAACCGCTCGCTCTACTGTGCCTCGAAATGGGCGCTGGAGGGTATGAGCAAGGCGATGGCGCTCGACCTTGCGCCCCGCGGCATTCGCTCCAACACGATCGCGCCGACCTTCATCGAGACGCCGCTCACCCGGCCGTACTTCGAGGACGCGGCGTTCAAGGCCAGCGTCCTGGCGAAGATCAAGATCGGCCGACTGGGTCAAGTGGAAGACCTGATGGGAGCGGTGCTGTTCCTGTCGTCGGACGCCTCGGCGCTGATGACCGGGACCAGCCTCGTCGTGGACGGCGGCTGGACCGCCGACTAGGGTGTTGTCGCCCTACCGTGTTTCGTCGCTGCGCTCGCAATGACGAAGGGTGGAGTAATCAAACCTCCCCTTATGGGGCAGCCATTTCTGCTCCAGCGTCCCGCCGTAAGCCTCGCATGGCAGCGACGAAGGCCCCATATCGAATTTGAAAGCAGGAAACAGAGCGCGTTTCACCTACGGGCTGGCAGAATGGGGCCATGACAAACGCAGACACACCTATCGACGACACCGCGCACGATCCGCGCTGGGCGCAAGTCGTCGCCCGCGACAAGAGCGCCGACGGCACGCTGTGGTACTCGGTCGCGACCACCGGCATCTATTGCCGCCCCTCTTGCGCCTCGCGGACCGCCAATCCCCGCAACGTGACGCTGCACGACACGCTGGAGAGTGCCCGCGCGACCGGGTGCCGGCCCTGCAGGCGCTGCAACCCGGAAGGCGCGTCGCAGGAAGCCGGGAATGCCGCGCTGGTCGAGCAGGCCTGCCGCCTGATCGAGGCGTCGGAGGAGCCGCCTTCGCTCGATGACCTGGCGGCGGCGGTGGAACTGAGCCCCGGCTACTTCCACCGCCTGTTCAAGGCCCAGACCGGCCTGACCCCCAAGGCTTATGCGAGCGCCCATCGTGCCCGCAAGGTACGCGACACTCTGGCCGCAGGAGGCCGGGTGACGGACGCCATCTACGACGCCGGGTTCAATTCCAACGGCCGGTTCTACGAGCAGTCGGGCGCGATGCTGGGCATGACGCCCGGCCGCTACAGGAACGGCGGGGCCGACGAGGTGCTCCACTTCGCGGTGGCGCAATGTTTTCTGGGCGCGATCCTGGTGGCCTCCAGCGACAAGGGGGTGGCATCGATCCTGCTTGGCGATGACCCCGAGGACTTGGTCCGCGACCTGCAGGACCGCTTTCCCCGCGCGGAACTGGTCGGCGCCGATGCCGGTTACGAGCGGACGGTGGCACGGGTCGTCGGCTTCGTCGAGGCGCCGGACATCGGCCTCGACCTGCCGCTCGACGTGCGGGGCACCGCCTTCCAGCAGCGCGTCTGGCAGGCGCTGCGCGAAATCCCGGCGGGCGAGACCGTCACGTATGCCGAAGTCGCGCGCCGCATCGGCTCGCCCAGCGCCACGCGCGCGGTTGCGGGAGCCTGCGCGGCCAATCGCATCGCCATCGCCATCCCCTGCCACCGGGTCATCCGCAATGACGGTTCGCTGTCGGGCTATCGCTGGGGCGTGGAGCGCAAGCGCAGGCTCATCGAACTGGAAGGCGGGGCGTGAGCGCTTTTCCGAGTACGCGGATCGACGCCTACGACTGGGATGCGATCGCGGGCGATCTCGACCGGGAAGGCTGGGCGGTGCTGCCCGGCCTGCTCGAAGATGCCGAATGCGACGCCGTAGCCGGTATGTACGGACCACCAGGCGCCTTCCGCAGCCACGTCCACATGGCGCGGCACGGGTTCGGCAAGGGCGAGTATCGCTATTTCGCCTATCCGTTGCCCCCGCTGGTGGAAGCGGCGCGCACCTGTCTCTATCCCCATGTCGCGCCGATCGTGAACAGGTGGAGCGAACGGATGGGCATGACGACGCGCTTCCCCGCCGATCACGCGAGTTTCCTCGCAAGGTGCCACGAAGCGGGCCAGAGGCGGCCGACGCCGCTGCTGCTGGAATATGGCGAGGGCGACTACAATTGCCTGCATCAGGATCTCTACGGGGATCACGTGTTTCCGCTGCAGGTCGCCGTGCTGCTGTCGCAGCCCGGCAGGGACTTCACCGGCGGCGAGTTCGTACTGACCGAGCAGCGTCCGCGCATGCAATCACGCGCATCGGTCGTGCCGCTCGGCAAGGGCGACGGCGTCCTCTTCGCGGTGAACCAGCGCCCGCAGCGAGGCACGCGGGGCGACTATCGTGTCACGCTGCGGCATGGTGTCAGCACGCTGCGTTCGGGCAGGCGTCACACGCTGGGGATCATCTTCCACGACGCGGCCTGACGCTTCGTCATTGCTTCGCTACGCTCGCAATGACGGCGGTGTGGGGGCAGGCGGCCATGCTCCGGCAAAGCGATCAATTCCCCATCGAGGGCACCGTCATCGTCGCATCGAGGGTGGGCACGCCGTGCGTGGTCGCCCACATCGCCGCCTGTGTCCGGTTCGCGACGTTGAGCTTGCGCAGGATCGCCTTCACGTGAACCTTGACCGTCGCCTCAGTCACGAAGAGCTTGCGGGCGATGCGCTTGTTGGAATAGCCGGCCATCAGGCAGCACAGCACGTCGTTTTCACGCTGGGACAGCTTCGACCCACCGCCGTGGCCGGTGTTCTGCAGGCCGGTCAGGTCGTCACGCGCCTCGGGTATCGCGATCCGGAAGTCCTCGCGCCGCAGCATGTCGGCGACGTCCGGCGGGATGACTTTGTGCCCCAGTGCCGCCAGGCGCAGCAGCGCGATCAGGGTGTCGCACGGCATGTCCTTCACGGCATAGCCCTGCGCGCCATGGTCGAAGCAGTTGAGCATGGACGAGAGGTCGAATTTCTCGGCCAGGATCAGCGCGCTCACGGTGTCGCGGCTGGCCAGCCGTTGCAGCGAATCGAGCTGGTCGGCCAGGCTGGGCATGTCGACCAGGACCAGATGATCGCTGCGGTCGGGCAATTCGGGCAAGTCATCGACGCTGGCGGAAGTCGATACGACCTCGATGCCGCCATCGAGGATGATGCGTCGGAGCCCCTCGCGAGAAATCGAACTGGGGTTGATAATAGAGACTGAAATACCCAACGGTCACCCTTCCGAGTCCCAACCCGGGCATCGATTCCTCAATGCCCGGAGTGTTGTTCAAGTGCGGCCTTTCGAGGTCAGTCCTGTCAATCGACGGTACAAGACGACATCCGGCGTCCCAAATATTCAGGCGCGGCTTTCTCCCAAATCCATTATGTACTTTTTTCAGGTCCTCAAAATACCCATGGCCGGTTGAGGCCGATGTATATCTTTCGAAAGCTGTTTACGTACATAACCATATTTGGTCTTGCTGGGTGGCTACATTGGCATTTTTCAGTGTTTTGAGCGATTCACGTCGAAATTGCCGATATTTGCGATGAACGGTTCATCGCGGGACACTCGCAGCCTGTTTGGAAATTCGTTGGAAACGAATTTCGCGGCACCGGCCCGCTCCCCCTCCCGACCGCCCACAGGATACTGCCGATGGGCGGT
>NZ_BAAILP010000051.1:0-6097 GCF_054589055.1 Novosphingobium sp. 11B
CCGGACTTGATCCGGGACCGCTGGCCACGAACAGCCCAGAGCCCAGCAGGGCGTCTTGCCGAGAAGGTCCGGCCAAAGATCGCCACCGGTCCCGGATCAAGTCCGGGACGACGGCATGATCGACCTCATCCCCTACCTGCGGCCCGGCGACCACATCGTCTTCGGGCAGGCTTGCGGCGAGCCGACCACGCTTGTCGAGGCACTGGCCGAACAGGGCGCGCGCATCGGCGATCTCCACGCCTTCATCGCCACCAGCTTTTCCGGCCTGTTCACGCCTGAAACGGCATCCGCCTTCCGCCTTTCGTCGATGGGCGCGATCGGGGCGCTGCGCGTGATGGCAAAAGCGAACGCACTCGACGTCATTCCGGTCCACGTCAGCCAGGTCGCGCCGCTCATCACCGCAGGCGTGATGCGCTGCGACGTGGCGATGATCCAGGTCAGCCCTGCCAACGCGGCGGGCGAGCACTCCTGCGGCCTCATTTCCGACTACGTGCGCGCCGCCGTGGACAAGGCCCGCGTGGTCATCGCCGAGGTCAACGAGCAGGTGCCCTTCGTTCCCGGCGAGACGATCCCGGCCAGCGCGATCGACGTGGCAGTGCCGGTCTCGCGCATGCCGGTCGAGGTCATGCCCGCAAAGATCAGTCCGACTGATGAGGCGATCGCGCGGCTCTGTGCGGAATTCATCGGCGACGGTTCGGTGATTCAAACCGGCGTGGGCGCGGTGCCCGATGCGATCCTGCGGCTGCTGCACGACCGGCGCGACCTCGGCGTCCATTCGGGGATGCTGGGTGACGGCCTCGTCGATCTGGCCGAGGCGGGGGTGCTGACCAATGCGCGCAAGGAGATCGACCGGGGCGTCTCGATCAACGGCGCGCTGATCGGCACGCGGCGGCTCTACGACTGGGCGCAAGGGAATCCGGCGATCCGCATGACGCCGACCAGCTATACCCACGACGCGGGGGTGCTGGGGCAGCTCTCTCGCCTCGTCACCATCAATTCGGCGCTGGAAGTCGATCTCACCGGGCAGGTCAATGCCGAGCAGTCCGGCGCGGCCTACATGGGAGGCACTGGCGGGCAGGTGGACTTCGTGCGGGCGGGCGCGCGCTCGCCGGGCGGTGCTTCGCTGATGGTGCTGGCGGCCACGGCAAAAGGCGGAACGATCAGCAAGATCGTGCCCGCGCTTTCCGGTCCCGTCACCAGTGCGCGCAGCGAGGTAGACGTAGTGGTCACCGAGTTCGGGGCCGCGCAGCTCAAGGGCCAGACCCTGGCCGAACGCGCGCGGCGGCTGGCCGCGGTGGCGCATCCGGATTTTCGCGAGGGTCTGGAGCGCGAGGCGTTCGAGATCGCCAGAAGGGGGTTCTGACATGCAGGATGCCGTGCTTTTCGATGCGCGCAAGGACGGCATTGCCGTCATCACCATCAATCGCCCCGAGCAGCGCAACGCCCTCACCCGGGAAGTTCGCGAGGGCCTGCGGGCGGCATGGGCGCAGTTCGAGGCCGATAACGCCCTGCGCATCGCGATCCTTACCGGCAGCGGCAACAAGGCGTTCTGCGCCGGGGGCGATCTCAAGGAGATGGTCGAGACCGGTATGGCCGTGCCTCCGCGTGACATGTACGCATTGCCTTACGACACCATCGAACTGTCGAAGCCGACCATCGCCGCAGTGAACGGCGTCGCTTTCGCGGGCGGTTGGATGATCGCGCAGGCCTGCGACTTGTGCGTGGCCTCCGCCGCTGCGAAGTTCGCGATTACCGAGGTCAAGGTCGGGCGCGGCAGTCCATGGGCGGCCCCGCTAATCCACATGATCGGGCAGCGCATTTTTATGGAGATCGTGCTGACCGGCAAGCCGATCAGCGCCGAGCGCGCTTACGAGATCGGCCTCGTCAACCGTCTTGCCGAGCCCGGCGCGGTGCTGGATGCGGCTCTGGATCTGGCGCGCGAAGTGCTGGAAGGCGCGCCGCTCTCGGTGAAGGCTGCGCGCGAGACGGTGATGCTCTCGACCGAGATGGGTCGCAGCGCGGCACTGGCTGCGGCGCGGGCGGCGCATGAGCATGCCTACAACTCGCACGACGCGCAGGAAGGGCCGCGGGCCTTCGCGGAAAAGCGCAAGCCCGTTTGGCAACGGCGTTAGCTCAGGCCGTCTATCGCCGCCCAGCGGGCGATCCGCGCGGTTCGGGCGCGGTGCCGCGTCATTCCGCCTAGTGCGATGACGGGAACCCGCGCCCGTGCGGACAGCAGTTTCAGCCCCACCGCGCCGAGTGTTTGTGCACCGGGATGCGAAGCGGTTGGAAAGACCGGGGAAACCAGCACCGCGTCTGCTCCGGTCCGATGCGCGATGGCCAGCTCACGCAGCGAATGGACGGTGGCCAAGCGTAGCACGCCTTGCTTGCGGCCCAGCCTTTCGGGCGAGGCATAAACCCCATCCGCCCGCCAGCGACGGGCCAGCGCAGTATCTCCGGCCAGCACCGTGCGATGCCCGTGCCGGCGCGCCAGCCTGAGCAGTGCATCGAACCGCGTCTGCCGCGCCTCGGGCGAAAGATGATAGTGCCGGAACACCAGCCCGGACCCGCGCGGGAGCCGCGCCAGTGCATGCTCCAGCCGCGCATCGTTGCGGGCATCGCTGATAAGCCAGAGCTTGGGAAGGGACGGCTGGCGGTTCTTCACGAGGACGCTATAGCAGCGCGCCATGGATCAGCTACAAGACATCCGCGCCCGCATCGCCAGGTCCGCCGAGATCGCCGGACGCAAGCCCGAGGCGATCGAACTCATCGCTATCTCCAAGACCCACGACGCCGAGGCGATCGAGCCGCTGCTCGCTGCCGGCCAGCGCGTCTTCGGCGAAAACCGCGTGCAGGAAGCCGAGGCGAAGTGGCCCGCCCTGCGCACGGCCTACCCCGACGTTAAGCTGCACCTTGTCGGCCAGCTTCAGTCGAACAAGGCGGAGGATGCCGTCGCGCTGTTCGACTGCATCCATTCCGTCGATCGCCCCTCGCTGGTCGCGGCGCTGGGCAAGGCGATGGAAAAGGCGGCCCGCAAGGTCCCGTGCTTCATCCAGGTCAACATCGGTGCGGAGGACCAGAAGGGCGGTTGCGCCATCGCCGATGTCCCCGTGCTCCTCGCTTCGGCGCGGGAAGCGGGCATTCCCGTCGTCGGCCTGATGTGCGTCCCCCCCGCCGGGATCGAGGCGGCGCCGTTCTTCGCGCTGCTGGCAAAGATCGCGGCCGACAATAACGCCGATGGGGGGCTCGACCAGCTCTCGATGGGCATGAGCGATGATTTCGAGACCGCCGTGCTGCTCGGCGCTACACAAGTGCGCGTCGGCAGCGCACTGTTCGGCAAGCGCGCGTGACAATGGAGCGCACCGAAAAGCAGAAGATGCTGGCGGGCGAGCCCTACCGCGCATCCTGCCCGGAAATCGTTGCCGACCAGCGCGCGGCAGCCGAATGGATGGCCGCGTACAACCGCACCATCGACCTTGCCGACCGCGATGCACTGCTGCGCGAACGCTTCGCCGCGGTGGGCGAAGGGGCGACCATCCGGCCGCCGTTCCATTGCGACTACGGGTACAACATCAGTCTCGGGCGCGGGGTGTTCCTGAACTTCAACTGCGTCATCCTCGACGTGGTGGAGGTGACCATCGGCGACGGAACGCAGATCGGCTCGGGCGTGCAAATCCTGACGGCGGACCACCCACGCGATCCGGTCGAACGGGCGAGCGGCCTCGAATGGGGCGTGCCCATCCGCATCGGGCGCAATGTCTGGATCGGCGCCGGGGCGCTCATCATGCCGGGCGTTACGATCGGAGATGATGCGATTGTCGGTGCGGGGAGCGTGGTGACGCGTGACGTAGCCGCAGGGGTTACCGTCGTGGGAAGTCCGGCCAAAGCCAGAAGGTGAGGGAGACGCAGGGGTTTACCACCCCTGCACCCCGTATACCGTCGAGGTCGCGCGCGTAGCTTCGTTACGCACTGACGCTTCGTCGGGAGACTTGTAGCCTGCGGCGCAATATGTGCCTGACGCCGCTGCACGCACGGCGACGACAGTAACGGGGTCTGGGGCGATGGCCCCAGATTCTCCCCTTTTTCCTTCTTACTTCGGCGTATCCAGCTCGTTGCCGGTCAGCGTCACGATATGCAGCAGGTTGGTGGAGCCCGGCACGCCGAACGGCACGCCAGCCAGCGCCACCAGCCGCGATCCGGCCGCGCCGAAGCCGTGGCGCAGGGCCATGCGCTTGCCTTTGGCGATCATCTCCTCGAAGCTGCCGATGTCGCGGGTGACGACGGCGTGTGCGCCCCACAGCAGTGCGATGCGGCGTGCGGTGGGCTGCGAGGGCGTGAGCACCAGCATCGGCGCGGCGGGGCGTTCGCGGGCCACGCGGCGGGCGGAGCCGCCCGAGCCGGTGAACACCACAATGCCTTCGATCGTCAGGGTATCGGCGATCTGCGCGCAGGCTTCCGACAGGGCGTCGGCGCTGGTCGCGTCGGGCGGGGTACGGGTGAGGTGGATGCGTTCGCGATAGGTCGTGTCGCTTTCGACCTTGGCGGCGATGCGGTCCATGATGGTCACCGCCTCGACCGGCCACTGGCCCGCTGCCGTCTCAGCCGAGAGCATGACCGCGTCGGCGCCGTCGTAGACCGCGTTCGCGACGTCGGAGACTTCGGCGCGGGTGGGCGAGGGGCTGGTGATCATCGATTCCAGCATCTGCGTGGCGACGACGACCGGCTTGCCCAGCGCGCGGGTCTTTTCGATGATGTGCTTCTGGATCGGCGGCACTTCCTCGGGCAGCAGTTCCACGCCGAGGTCGCCGCGTGCGACCATGATGCCGTCCGACAGCTCGATGATCTCGTCGAGGCTTTCGACGGCTGCGGGCTTTTCGATCTTGGCCATGATCGCGCCCTGGCCGCCCGACAGGCGGCGCGCTTCAGCGACGTCCTCGGGGCGCTGGACGAAGGAGAGACCGATCCAGTCCGCCTTCTGCTCGACCGCGAAAGCGAGGTCGCGGCGATCCTTCTCGGTCAGGGCCGGGATCGGGATCAGGGCATCGGGAATATTGACGCCCTTGCGATCGGAGATCGGGCCGCCGACTTCGGCGCTGCACAGTATCGCGTCCGGTTCGGCGCGGATGACGACGAGGCGCAGCTTGCCGTCGTCGATCAGCAGGCGCTGGCCCTTCTGGAGGATGCCGAAGAGTTCGGGATGCGGCAGGCAAACGCGTTCGTCGTTGCCCGGGGTCGGGTCACGGTCGAGCGTGAAGTGGGCGCCGTGGCGCAGGAAGGCCTTGCCGCCCTCGAACTGGCCGACGCGCAGCTTGGGGCCTTGCAGGTCGCACAGGATCGCGACGGGGCGCTCCAGGTCCTTCTCGACCGCGCGGATGTTGGCGATCGTCTCGCGGTGGGTGTCGTGGTCGCCGTGGCTCATGTTGACGCGGAAAGCGTCGGCGCCGGCCTTGAGCAGCTTGGCGATCGTCTCCTTGTCGCGGCTTGCCGGGCCCAGCGTTGCGAGGATCTTTACCTTGCGCTGGCGCTTGATGCCGCGATGGTGGGGAGAACGACGATAGGGCCCATTTGCGTTCAGGGCGCCCGAAGGAATGGTGCTGACCAAGTTTACTGCCTCTTCCGGAAACTGGGCCCCATATGGCAAAGGCGTGATGACAAACCAAGGACGATCGGTGCGATTATGAACGGCAAGGATAACATTGATACGATAAATGACGCCGTGGCCGCTGCCGCGTTCCGTCGCCTTGTGCGCCACCTCCAGCAGCGCCACGATGCCGAGAACATCGACCTGATGGGGTTGGCGGGCTTTTGCCGCAATTGCCTGGCCGACTGGATTCGCGATGCGGGGTACGAAGGCGACAAAGCTGCCGCCCGCGCGGTGATCCACGGGATGCCGTTCGACGAATGGAAGGCAAAGCACCAGAGCGAAGCCACGCCGGAACAGATCGCGCGGATGGAAGAGAGCCTGAAGAAGAACGGCGGGACGCATTGACCTTTACGTCGTCCCGGACCTGATCCGGGACCGCTGGCCGTGAACGGCCTACTTGGCTGCGCGCGCTGCGATCTCTCACCGAAAGACAGCCACCGGTCCCGGATCAGG
>NZ_BAAILP010000052.1:0-26451 GCF_054589055.1 Novosphingobium sp. 11B
CGCCAGTCGGCGCCGAACTCGAACCGCCACCAGTTGGCGGGATTGCCGGTATCGACCGGGGCGGCGGTTTTGTGGAAGACCAGCGAGCCGGGCTGCGCCATCTCGGGCGGCATGCCGGGGTATTGCGCGGGATCGGGCGCGACTTCGGCGACGGTGCGATAGCCGGTCGCCGCGACGAACCGTGCGTACTGGCGGTTGGTGACGGGCGTGGCATCGATCCAGAACCCATCGACCGAAACGCGGCGCACGGGCGCTTCCTCGGGATAGAAGGTTTCCGATCCCATCGCGAACGTACCGCCGGGAATACGGACCATCCCGGCCGGCGCCTCACGTTCCGCATCCGTCATTGCGATGCCGTCCTGCAAACCGATCACCCGTCCTTATCCTCGACCCCGGACCTAGCGGCTGGCAGCGCACCGGGCAACGCACCCGGCACGCCCCCGCCCGCTCAAGCCGCCCGCTTCAGGGCTTTGCCGCAGGGGTTGCGGCATCGTCGGGAAGTGCCACGCCCTTCTGCGCGGCGTAGCGATCCCAGTCCGCTGTCAGTTCGGCCAGCTTGTCCGCATGGCTGGCGGCAACGTCGGTGCTTTCGGCCGGATCGGTCGCGAGGTTGAAGAGCTGCCACTTGCCCTCGCCAACGCCGTCGCGCGGGTAGGTTGAGCCGGATTTCGGCAGGTAGACCGCCTTCCAGTCGCCCTTTCGCAGCGCGCGGCGATAGAACAGCTCGGTGCCGACCGGCTCGTCCGGCGAGCGCACTTCGCTGGCCTTCTCGGCCAGGACGGGGACCAGACTGTGCCCCTCGAACGGCAGGATAGCGCGGCCCTTGTAGGTCGTAGGCTGGGTCAGCCCAGCAAGGTCGAGCAAGGTCGGCGCGATGTCGGTGACGCTCAGATAGCCGCGTGCGATGCGATTGCCGACGACGTCCTTGCCCGAGGCGAAAGCCGAGACCCGCGTGCCGCCTTCGGTGGGATAGCCCTTCACCAGCCACGACGGGGTACTGTTGGCCTGCGCCCAGCCCGCGCCGTAGCCGACGTAGGAGGTGGCATTGCCGATGTTCTCCAGCCGGTTGTCGATGCCCAGCTTCTTCGCGCCGTCCGGCACGCCGCGCACCTGGAACGGAGCGTCGATCTCGCTGCCCTCGGGGCCGTTGTCGGACAGGAATACGATGACCGTATTGTCGTACTGGCCGGTGCGTTTCAGTTCGGCGACCACGCGGCCCACGTTCTGGTCCATGCGGTCCACCATCGCGGCGTAGACTTCCATCTTGCGCGCCTCGAACGCCTTCTGCTCGGCCGTCAGGCTGTCCCACGGCTTCACGCCGTCGAGCGCATGGGGCTGCTGGTCGAGCGCGACGAGACCGAGCTTCTTCTGCCGCTCGAGCCGCTGCGCGCGCAGCACTTCGTAGCCGGCATCGTAGTGGCCCTTGTACTTCGCGATCGTCTCGCCCGGGGCCTGCATCGGCCAGTGCGGCGTGGTGAAGGTGAGGTAGGCAAAGAACGGGCGCTTGTCGGCGGCCCCGTCATCAAGGAAACCGATCAGCTTGTCGGCGAACTGGTCCGCCGAGTAGTGCCCGACCGGGAACTTCACCAGCTTGCCGTCCTGCCGGTAGAGCGTATTGGCCTTGGCCTTTGTCCATGCCGCGTTCTGGTCGGCGCCGAAGTGATTGCCCAGCCCCTGGAGCAGCGCATAGGAATGGTCGAACCCGCGTGCCGCCGGGCCGCGATCCTCAGTGAGGCCGAGGTGCCACTTGCCGGACATCAGCGTGCGGTAGCCGCCCTGTTGCAGCAGCTCCGCGATCGAGGCGACGCGGTCGTTGAGATAGCCTTCATAGCCGGGCCGGTCGGCAAGGGTGGCGGGGCGCGATTCCACCATGGTCCCGATCCCGGCTTCGTGGTTGTCCACGCCACTCAGCAGCATCGAGCGGGTCGGCGAACATGTCGGCGCGGTGTGAAAGCCGGTGAAACGCACGCCGCTGTTGGCCAGCGCGTCGAGGTTGGGCGTCGCGATTTCGCCCCCGAAGGCGCCGAGGTCCGACCAGCCGAGATCGTCGGCGACGATGACGAGGAAGTTCGGACGCGAAGCACTCTGCGTAGTGCCCGGCGCGGCAGCCGATGCGGGCACTGGCGCGGCGGGGAGCGCCTGCGCGGCGGCGGGACGGGTCATCAGGGTGCTCAGGAGAGCGGCGGCGATCAGGGCGGCCTTGCGGGTCACGTCGGTTCCGTTCGTGGCGATGCGTGGGAGCGCAAGACCTAACGGGAGCAGTTCCGGCGGCCCACAAAGTTTTACTCTACCAGTTATGTAGAGAATCTTTGTTGCTGCCCACCACGAGTTCTCTACTCAAATAGTTGAGTTTCAGGCGGCCGCCCGGTCGCCGGTCGCATCATGCAATGAGGGTCTTTCCATGAACACGTTCCTGCGTGCCACCACGCTCGCCCTGCTCGGGTCGAGCGCGCTGGCTGCCGTCCCCGCATACGCCGAAGACGCACCAGCCGCCGAAGCCGCTGCCGACGCAGAAGGTGGTGGAGGTCTCGATATCATGGTCACCGCCCGTCGCCGCAACGAGCGCATCCAGGACGTTCCGGTGGCCGCCAACGCCTACGGCGGCGAGCAGCTGGCCGCGACACGCACTTACAACTTGCGCGACCTGCAGCAGTTGACCCCCAGCCTCGTCGTCACCAACACCAACCCGCGCAACACCAGCATCAACATCCGCGGGCTGGGCAACAACGTCTCGGTCTACAACGACGGGCTGGAGCCGGCGGTCGGCGTCTATGTCGATCAGGTCTACCTCGCGCGGCCCGGACAGGCAGTGTTCGACCTCTCGGACGTGGAACGAATTGAAGTGCTGCGAGGCCCGCAGGGCACGCTGTTCGGCAAGAACACGTCGGCGGGCGCGGTCGTCGTCACCACCAAGTCGCCGACGTTCGAGCCGGAGGCGGGCGGCGACGTGACCTTCGGAAACTACGATTTCCGGCAGGTCCACGCTTATGCCAGCGGCGCGCTGGTGGACGATCTGCTGGCCGCGCGCCTCTACGTCTCGAAGACCGACCGCGACGGTTACATGACCAACCGCTACGATGGTGCGGACACGCAGGACTACCACGATTTCGGCCTGCGCGGGCAGTTGCTGTTCACGCCTGCCAGCAACTTCAAGTTGCGCCTGATCGGTGACTATGGCCGCCAGCATTCCAAGACCGCGGCGGCAGTGCTGACCGGCGTGCTGACCCAGTACGACAACGGCACGGCGTTCGCGAACAACTATTACGCCCGCGCCGCGCGCACCGGCTATACGCCGCTGCCGATCGACCCTTCGGCGCGGCAGGTCGATGTGGACGCCAATCCGCGCTACAAGATGAACCAGTGGGGCGTGACCTCGATCGCCGACCTCACCATCCCGGGCAATACGATCACCTCGGTCACCGCCTACCGCGCATGGAACTGGTATCCGCACAATGACGGCGATTCCACCAGCCTCGATGCCGGCACCGACTTCCACCAGAGCAACGAGCAGCGCCAGTTCAGCCAGGAACTGCGCATCGCCTCGGAAGGCACGCGCAAGGTCGATTACGTCGCGGGGCTCTACTACTTGTGGCAGGCGATCGATGCCGAGGCGCTGAATGCCTATGGCAGTGACGCCGCCGCATGGTTCGTGGCGCCCAGCGTGGACCGCACAGCCGCCGCAGCCGCACTCAACGGCTACACCATCCTCGGCCACTCGCGCCCGGTGACCAACAGCTACGCCGCCTTCGGCCAGACGATCTGGCACCTGACGCCCACGCTCGATCTGACCACGGGCCTGCGCTACACCTACGAGACGAAGACCGGCTGGTTCGAGCAGACCGCTACCGGCGCTAGCCTCGACGGGCTGACCACGGCGCAGCTTGCCGCCGCGGGCACGATCCGGTCGCGTTACGGCGTCGCCAATTCCTATTCCGCCAGCACGAAGGAAGGCCGCCTGTCCGGCTCGGCGACGCTGTCGTGGAAGGTGACGCCCGACGCACTGGTCTATGCGACCTACGGGCGCGGCCACAAGTTCGGCGGCCTCAACCTTGCCAACATCGTGACGACGGGCGCCTTCGCCGCCGATCCGGTCATCAAGCCCGAGACGATCGACAGCTACGAACTGGGCGTGAAGACCGCATGGTTCGGTAATAAACTGACCGCCAACCTCGCCGCGTTCTGGACCGACGACAGCGATTACCAGACCACCGTGGTCGATGTGGAGCGCAACAACCAGTCCTACTTCACCAACGTCGGCAAAGTGCGCACGCGCGGTTTCGAGGCGGACCTGCGCGCAAATCCGGCGCCGTGGCTCTCACTCTACGCCTCGGGCGCGTTCACCGATGCGAAATACGTGGACTATCCCAATGCGCCGTGCCCGATCGAGGTCACCGGGCAGACTACCTGCGATCTTAGCGGAAAGCGCCTGCCAGGCGTGTCGAAGTGGGCGGCCTCGGCAGGCGGCGAGGCGCGTCAGGGGGTGGGATCTGTGCTGGGCCGCGATAGCGAAGTCTATTTCGGCGCGGACTATAGCTACCGCTCGGACTTCAACACCACCGCCAGCCTTTCGCGCTATTCGCTGATTCCCGGTTATTCGCTGGTCAACGCACGCATCGGCTTCCGGGCGCTCGACGGAGTGCTCGACGTTCAGGTTTGGGCGCGCAACCTGACAAACAAGCTTTATTATCTGAGCCTGTCCGCCGGAACTACCGGCGCAGTCACCGGTACGCTGGGCGATCCGCGTACGTACGGTGTCACGCTCAGGACGAAATTCTGATCTTTAAGCCACGGTGTAGCGACCGGCCTACACCATCGACCGATCATCTGGCCGCCAGCTTCACGCACGGCGGCCAGATGTTCACGGACCGTTACCAACTCAGTCCGGCGCGGACATACAGATAACGGCCGTTGAAGCCGAACGGCGAGTAATAGGGAAACGCGGTCACACCAGTGGTGTTGAGCGCTGCCGGCACCTTCTTGGGATAGACGTCGAGCAGGTTGCTCGCGCCCAGCGCCAGGTTGAACGACGCATCCTTGGGCTGATAGCGCAGTTCGAGGTCCGTGATCGCGCGCTTGCCGGTGTGAAGGTCGCTGGTAGCGACGGTGCCGGGCTGAAGAACGTCGCCATAATAGGTGACGCGTGCGGTGGCGCCCAGCGTATCGCCGGTCCACACCACGGTACCGGAGACTTTCTCGCCGGGAGTGCCGTCCTCGATTGTCAGGATGCGGCTGCGGGCGAACAAGGCGGTGTTGGCGGGCACCTTCGTCACCTTGATATCGTTGACGTTGCCTGCAACGGTGAGGTCGAAAGTGCCTGCGCCTTCGGTGACGATCTTGTAGTTGGCGACCGCATCGATGCCCTTGGTGGTGGTGGCCAGCCCGTTCAGGAAGAAGCGCGCGGCAGAGACGTTCGGGATCGTCGTGACGGCGATGTTCTCCGACAGGCCGATCTGGTTGCGCACGTGGATGCGATAGCCGTCCACCGTAAGCGAAAAGCCGCCGGTGCGCAGCACGAAACCAGCCGACAGATTGGTGGACTTTTCAGCCTCCAGCGCCTTGCCGCCGAGCGAGGTCGCTTCCGCCGAAGTGGACGGATAGGTGCCCGTAACGATCTGATTTCCGTTCTGGATGACCGAGGTGATCGAGGTGTAATACTGCTGGATCAGGCTGGGGGCACGGAAGCCCGTCGAGGCGGTGCCACGGATCGCAAAGGCGGGGCTGAAGTCATAGCGCAGCGACAGCTTGCCGGTGCCGGTGCTGCCGAAGTCCGAATATTTCTCGCCCCGTCCTGCCAGAGCGACCAGCAGCTTGTCCGTCACCTGCGCTTCGAGGTCGAGGTAGATGGAGCCGTTCTGGCGGTGCTCGTTTACTTCGTTGAGCGTCGAGAAACCTGGGAAGCCCTGCGCGCCTGGCGTCGCGTTCGGATAGGCGGTGCCGTAGCCGTAGGACGCGGCCTCGCCCGCCTTGATCTCGTAGCTTTCGCGGCGGCCTTCGACGCCCCATGCTACGTTCAGCGACTGGAATACGTCGAACTGCTTGGAAAAATCGATGCCTGCGACCCACTGGTCGTAAATCGAAGCGCCATCGTAGAACTCCGTCTGGCTGGCCGCCCCGTACGTGTAATTGGCGGAATCGCGGGTCCGGTAGTCGATCCGATTGCGGCCATAGCTGACGTTGAGGTCGGTCTTCCATCCCGCGATCTCGCCGCGCAGGCCGCCGGTTACCGTCAGGTCCTTGGAGTGAGTATTGATCTTCGGCAGGAAGCCGTCGAGGCCATAAGCCGCCGCGGCCGAATCCAGCCGCGGGAAAGCTGCCGAGCTGGAATCGCGGTACTGGTAGCCGCCGAAGGCGTAGACTTCCCAGGTTTCGTTCAGCGGCTTGGCCGAGTTGACGTAGACCGAGTAGCTTTCGACTTCCGGATCGCCGAAGCGGTTGTCGACTACGGGCGTGGCAAGGCGCGGGTCCACGTCGCCGCGGCTGGTGGGGTTGCGCTTGGTGTATTCGCCCGAAACGGTCAGGAAGCCGTCCTGTCCCAGCTTGATGCCCTGCCAGCCGGCAGCGGTCACGGTGCTTTCACCGGTGACGTGGCGGCTGTCGCGCGCGGTGTCGATCTGCGTGTCGTAGATCCCGTAAGTAACGGTGGCGCCGCCGCCGTGGTCCGCTTCGCGCAGGCGCAGGTTGACGACACCGGCGATGGCGTCCGAACCATACTGCGCCGAAGCGCCGTCACGCAGCACTTCGATCGACTGGAGCGCGGTGGACGGGATCGTGTTGAGATCGACCGCTGCCGAGCCGCGCCCCACCACACCGTTGACGTTGAGCGAGGCCGACGTATGCGCGCGCACGCCGTTGATGAGGACGAGCGTCTGATCCGGGCTCATACCGCGCAGGGTGGCGGGACGGATCGCGTCGGTGCCATCCGTGGCGGACGGGCGCGGGAAGCTGATCGAAGGAACCGAGTTGGCGAGCGCGGTGCCAAGCTCGGTCGTGCCCTGCTGCTTCAGATCCTGGATCGTCACGACGTCCACCGGAGATGCGGTGTCGAGCTTCGAGCGCCCCTGGGCGCGGCTGCCGGTGACGACGATCTCGCTGTCGGTGTCTGCAGCCGCAGCCGTTTCCTGTGCGCCGGCCACCTGAGCCTGAGCAATGGCGACGGTCGATACGGCGGTGAGCGCCAGAGCATTCGTGAATTTCATGATTTTCTCCTCATGCCGCGAAACCGCTTTGCGGTCGGGCGCGACGGGACCTGAACACATCTGATTCTTCTGGGGCCCTTGTTGAGCCAGAGCCGCATTACATGCCCGGTGATGTCTGTCAGTCGATTTTATTCAATATGTTCCGATATTTGCTCATTCGAGATGGTGACGGACGCGGTTTCCGGCAGTCCGAGGCGCTTCGAGACGATCACCGGGACAAGCACTTGTCCCGCCACGTTGACCGCCGTACGGCCCATGTCGAGGATCGGGTCGATAGCCAGCAGCAACCCCGCCCCTTCCAGCGGAAGGCCGAGCGTCGATAGCGTTAGCGTCAACATCACGACAGCGCCGGTAAGGCCTGCCGTCGCTGCCGATCCGATGACGCTGACGAAAGCGATCAGCACGTAGTCCGAAGGCTGCAGCGCGATTCCGTAGAATTGCGCCACGAATATGGCCGAGATTGCGGGATAGATCGCCGCGCAGCCGTCCATCTTCGTCGTCGATCCGAGCGGCACGGCAAAAGCGGCGTAAGCCCGGGGGACGCCCAACTTCTCGGTCACTTCCTCGGTGACCGGCATCGTCCCGACCGAGGAGCGAGACAGGAAACCGATCTGGATGGCGGGCCAGGACACCGCAAAGAACCTGCGCGGGTCGATCTTGTGCAGCGCAAGCAGGGATGGGTAGACACCCAGCAGCACGATCGCCAGCCCGGCGTAAACAGCCGCGACGAAGCTGCCCAGCGCGGACATCGCGTCCCAACCGTAGCTCACGACAGCGTTTGCGAGCAGCGCGGCTGAACCGATCGGGGTCAATGCGATGATCCAACGCAGAACCTGGCGCAGAACCTGGTTGGCCGAAGTCATGAAGTTCAGGAAGGGATTTGCTCGATCGCCGACACGAACGGCTGCGGCGCCGACTGCCGCTGCGGCGATGATGATTTGCAGGACATTGAAGCTGACCGACGTGCTCGCCTTGCCGTTCTCGACGCTGGTGGAGGCCGAAATGCCCAGATAATTGGAGGGAACGAGCCCGGTCAGGAAATCCAGCCAACTGCCTACCGAGGCGGGAGTCTGCGCGGCGCTCCGGCTGATTCCGGCGTGCAGGCCGGGTTGGATCGACACGCCCAGCGCGATGCCGATCACCACCGCGATGAGCGCAGTGATCGCGAACCAGACGAGAGTGTGCACGACCAGCCGCGCTGCATTGTCGAGACCGCGCAGCGCGGCCACCGATGCGACAATGGCCGTGAAGACGAGCGGTGGAACGAGTGTCCGCAGCAGTTGGATGAATACCAGCGCTACCGTATGGAAGGCGGCAGTAGCGCTCATGGCGAAACCGCTCTGCGGGTCAAGCCCGCGTACGATCAGCCCGGCCATTATCCCTACGGTCATGCCGAGCAGCACTTGCATGCCAAAACCAGGAAATCGCGGGCGATGGACGTTAACGGAAGAAGCGGTCATCCGGTTTTGACTAACCATCAGGGAATGAAGCGCAAACAATATTCTCTATCATATTTATAGAGATTTATCTCTTCGCGAAAGCGGTTCCCCGGGCTGTCAGTTGAATTCGGACCTGGTAATCCCTTGTTGCCGGGCTTGCCGGATCAGATGGTTCTGTTCCCGCGCCTGCATGACCTGACTGAGCGGGGGAATATCGTGCGTAATCCAGACGTTGCCGCCGATCTCGGAGCCAGCGCCAATGGTCACCCGGCCAAGGATCGTAGCCCCGGCATAGATGACTACATCGTTCTCGATGATCGGGTGACGTGGGAGGGACTTGATCAGAGCGCCGTCGGCCTCGGTTGGAAAATTCTTCGCACCCAGCGTGACGCCTTGATAAATGCGGACGTTGTCACCGATCACGGCCGTCTCGCCGATCACCACGCCGGTGCCGTGATCGATGAAGAAGCCCTTGCCGATCTGTGCTCCGGGGTGGATGTCGATCCCGGTGCCGCCATGCGAGATCTCCGATATGATCCGCGCGACCAGCGGCGCTCCCATCAGGTATAGCGTGTGCGCGAGACGATGGTGGATGATGGCCAGCAGTCCGGGATAACAGATCAGCACCTCGTCGATGCTGCGGGCGGCCGGGTCCCCCCGAAAGGCGGCCTGGATGTCGAGATCCAGAAGGCGCCGCAGGTTGGGCAGCGCTTGCAGAAAAGCCACGACTATCTCCGTCGCACGCTGGTCTGCCAGAGGGCTTTCGATCTCGTCGGCATAGGCCAGTTCCAGCCGCAACTGCGCATGCAGCCGGCTGGCGGCGATCTGCAGCGTCTGGGTGATGAACGTATCCTCGTTGGCCTGCCGGACGAAATCCGGCCCCAGCCTCAAGGGAAAGAGAGCACTGCTCAATTCTTCCGCGATCTTTGCAAGCCGGACGCGGGAGGGGAACCCTTTGGCGCCATGTTCGACGTGGCGTGCGTTGGTGCTGCGCCAGTGGCGGCGGATCTGGGCAAGCTCGTGCACCACATCGCCGACGTCCCAGAGATCGAGCGTCTCCACACCGGCGTCCCTGCCATGATCCGACCCGAGTTCGGCCGAGCGCAGCTCGTTCATCCTGCTCCTTCCTTGTGCTGGTGCCCCGTATGCGCTTTCAGTTCTGGATCGGCTCTAAATGCCGGACCGGCGGGTTTGACTGACCGGGGATCGCATCTGGGGCCGCATGGCGGTTGTCGATGAACGGCAGGCCCAGATGACCACGCAGGGTCTTGGCCTCATATCGTCCGCGAAACAGGCCGCGTTCCACCAGGATGGGAACGACCTTCGCGCGGAAGCGATCCCAGTCGGCGGGATGCTGGACGAACAGATTGAACCCGTCGGCGGCGCCGCTTTCGTACCAGTGCTGCAACTGATCGGCGATGGTCTCGGGTGAGCCGACGAGCCGCAACCAGCCGAGCGCTTGCGCTTCCAGTACCCCGCGAAGGGTGACGCCGGCGCGCCGGGCGTTCTCGATATCCTCGTGGAACCGCCTGATCCCGGCGTCTTCGCTGCGGGGAAGCTCGGGAAACGGCGCGTCGAGATCGTAGCCGCTGAAATCGTGCCCGTCGAACTGACGTGAAAGCGCGGCTAGGCGGCGGCGTATGTCGCCCGCCGTCGTTCTCTGGCGCTCGATTTGCAACGCTTCCTCGTCGGTATCGGCGATGGTGACGCCGAGCGCGGGTATGAACAGCAGTTCGTCCGGATCGCGCCCGATCGCCTGTGCGCGGGCGCGAATGTCCTGTGCCAGTTCGATGGCTTCATCGGTGCTGCGCGCGAAGCTGAAGACGATATCGGCGCGTCTCGCGCTGAGGTCGCGGCCCTGATCGGAGGTTCCTGCCTGAACCAGCGGCGGCTGCCCCTGCGGCGAACGCTGGATATTGAGCGGTCCCGTGACCGAAAAGAACTCCCCGCGATGATCGAGCCGATGCTGTCTTGCAGGATCCAGGAATCGCGGCGCGGTCCTGTCGCGGGAGAAGGCACCTTCTTCGTAGGAATGCCATAAGCCCTGTACCGCCTCGACCGCTTCGTCCGCGCGCCGGTATCGCGTGTCGTAATCACCATGGCCGGAGCGACTGAAGTTGCCCGCCGTCCCGGGATCCTGACTGGTCACGATGTTCCACCCGGCGCGGCCGCCGCTGATGAGGTCGAGCGAAGCCAGTCGCCGGGCAATATCGAAAGGCTCGCTGTACGTTGTGCTGACGGTCGCCACCAGGCCGATGCGGTTGGTGGCATAAGCAACAGCGGAGAGCAGCGTCAGCGGCTCCAGCCGGTTCAGGTGATGGTTGGGAAAGTCGGGCGTGATGTATTGGCTGTCGACTATGAAGACGAAGTCGAAATGGGCGTCCTCGGCTTCCCTGGCCTGCTTCACATACCAATCGATGTTGACGCTGGCGTCCAGCGGCACTTGCGGATCGCGCCAGAGTTCGGTCCCGGATGCATCGCCCACGCCGATCAGGACGGCCCCCAGCTTCAGTGTATCGCGTGCCATGA
Source organism: Novosphingobium sp. 11B (assembly GCF_054589055.1). Lineage (NCBI taxonomy): Bacteria > Pseudomonadati > Pseudomonadota > Alphaproteobacteria > Sphingomonadales > Sphingomonadaceae > Novosphingobium > Novosphingobium sp. 11B. The sequence continues at coordinate 11,165 of NZ_BAAILP010000052.1, forward strand.
TCGGACCTTTCAGTGAGCGGTGAATACGGCGGGGGCTTCGCTGCGCTGCGCGGACAGGCGCGGCGCAGCGGCCAGCAAACGGCGGGTGTAGGGATGGGACGGGTTGGCAAGCACCAGGTCGGCCGGCCCGGTCTCGACGATGCGGCCGCCATAGAGCACCGCCACCCGGTCCGCGATCCCGGCGACAGAGCCGAGGTCGTGAGAAATGAAGACCTGCGCGATACCATTTTCCTGCGCCAGACCACGCAGAAGTTTCAGGACATGGAGGCGATTGACCGCATCCAGCGCGCTCACGGGCTCATCGAGCAGCAGCACCCTTGGAGCGAGCGCCAGCGCGCGGGCGATCACCGCCCTTTGCCGCTGCCCACCGGAAAGGTGCCGGGGCAGGCGCGACGCCAGCGCGGCATCGAGGCCGACGGCCTGCAGGGCTTCGCCGAGTGCCTGCGCGATGGAGGCGCCATCGGTTTCACCGCGCAGATGGAGACCCTCGGTAACAGAGGCCGCGATCGTCAGGTCGGGATCGAGGCTGCGCAGCGGATCCTGGAACACGTATTGCAACGCGCCGGACCGTCGCAGTTCGCGCAGCGGTCCGGCTTTCAATCCGTCGATCCGCGCGCCATCAAGTTCGATAGTGCCGCTCGCCGTCGGGATCAGGCCCAGGATCGTACGCAGGAGCGTGGTTTTTCCCGAGCCGGTCTCGCCGATCAGGCCGAGAATTTCTCCGGGAGCCAGTTCCAGATCGACGTCCTCGATCACCGTGCGGATTCCGTAGCCCGCATGCAGCCCCTTCACTGCGAGCAGTGGCGTTCGCTTGCCGCTCACCGATGCCGGGCAGGCGCTTTCGATAGTGTGGACCGCGTGGTCTTCGATCAGGCTGCGGGTGTAGGCGCTTTGCGGATTGCCAAGTACGCTGCGCGTGGGCCCGGCGTCCACGATCGCGCCGTCGCGCATGACGATGACATGCTCGCAGATCTGCGACACCACGGCGAGATCGTGCGACACCAGGATCAGGGTCAGGGCCTGTTCCCGGCGCAGCCTGTCGATCAGGTCAAGCACTTCGGCCTGCACCGTCACGTCGAGCGCGGTGGTGGCCTCGTCGGCGATCAGGAGGCGCGGTCCGGCGCAGATCGCAATCGCGATGAGCACGCGCTGGGCCATGCCGCCCGAAAGCTCGAAGGGGTACTGCCGATAGACGGCGCTCGCATCCTCGAAGCCGACCTGGCGAAGCAGTTCCAGCGCGCGGTCGCGGGCGACAGTGCGGCCGAGGCGCAGCGTCGCCCGGATCGCTTCCACCAGTTGGCGGCCCACCGGGATCGAAGGATTGAGGTAGGAGCCCGGGTCCTGGAACACGGCCGAAAGCGCCTTCCCCCGCAAATCCTTCCACGATGCCGTGTCGAGCCGGGAAAGGTCCACGCCCCCGAAGCGTATGGAGCCGGAGGCGATGTTCAGGCCCGGCGGCAGAACATCCAGGATCGCCCGGCAGGTGAGCGACTTGCCGCTGCCGGATTCGCCAACGATGCCCAGCGTCCCCCCTGCTCCCAGTTCGAAGCTCACATCGCGCACGAGTTCTTGCCCCTGCGCCGTCACGACATGGAGGTTGCGGACAGAAAGCAAGGGCTCGGCAGGCGGTTCCGGGCGGCGGTGGCGGATGTCGAGATTAACGACGTTGTCGGCGGTAAGGCCGGAGTGGGCTTGCGTCATGCGGCAGTCTCCTTGCGTCCGGAATCCCTGAGCGCGTCGGCAAGCGCATTGAGCGCCCAGACCGTCGCGACGATCAGCAGGGCAGGGGCGACCGGGCCGAACGGGCGGTCGTAGAGGTTGGCGAGGTCGGTCGCGAGCAGGCCGCCCCAGGTCGGGTCGGGCGGCACGACGCCGATGCCGAGGAACGTCAGCGAGGCGACGATCGAAAGGCACGCGCCGGTCATCGAAGCAGCAGCGACCGCCACCGGCGGCAGCACCTTGGCAACGACGTGGCGGCGCAGGATGGCGGAGGTCGAGGCACCCATCAGGCGCGCGGCCTCGATGTATTCGGCATTGGCGATGGACAGGGCCGCCGCGCGGGTCACCCGAAAGAAGGCCGGTGTGATGAGGATGCCCACGGCGAACATCGCCTGGACCAGCCCGTTGCCCAGCATCGCGGTCATGGCGATGGCGAAGACCAGGAACGGCAGCATCATGAGCGCGTCGATCACACGCAGGTTGATCCATTCGAACCGGCGTCCGAGAAAGACCGACAGCAGGCCGGGAACGACGCCCAGAACCAACCCAATCGACACCGAGAGCAGGCTTGCAAGGACGGAGACGGTCGATCCGGCGAGCAACCGGCTGAAGACGTCGCGCCCCAGTGCATCGGTGCCCAGCCAGTACCTTATGCCGGGTGGTTGCAGCAGTGCCGAGCCGTCCTGCGCCAGCGGATCATGCGGTGCGAGGAAAGGCCCGAAGACGGCGAGTACAGCTACGACAGCGAGAATTACGAAGGCGGCGCGGGCGCTGGGATAGCGCAGGAGCTGGCGGATCATGGTTTCAACTCCGTCGCCGCGCGGCTGGCTGGAGGACGCCCAGCAGGACGTTGACGCACAGGTTGCAGGCCAGGATCAGCAGGATCGACACGACGAGTGTGCCCTGTACGACCGGCACGTCGCCGCGCAGGGCGGAGTCGGCGGCGAGCTTGCCCATTCCGGGCATGTTGAAGATCGCCTCGGTCACGACGGCGCCGCCGATCAGCATCGGCACTTTGAGCGCCAGCACGGTCAGCGCCGGCCCCGAGGCATTGCGCAGGACGTGAACGAACAGGATGCGGCGGCGCGAAAGGCCGCGCACGACCGCGCCCGTCACGTAATTTTCCGAGAGCGCGACAACGAGGCCGGTGCGCAGTTGCCGGGCGAGGTCTGCGATGACATCGACGCTGAGAGCCACGGCCGGGATGCTCACGGCGGCCAGCCAGCCGATCGGATCGTCCGCGAAAGGCACGTAACCCGAAGACGGGAGCCAGCCGAGCCAGAGGCTGAAGATCAGGATCAGGACGAAGGCCACGACGAAAGGCGGCAGGGACGAGACCAGGGCGGCGAACAGCGTGATCGCGCGGTCCAGCCGCCCGCCGTGGCGCACGCCCGCCACGAGGCCGAGGCCCAGCCCGAAAACCACGCCCACCAGCAGCGCCACACCCGCGATCGAAAGGCTGATCGGCAGGCGCTGCAGGATCAGTTCGAAAGCCGGCACGCCGTTGAACCAGGAAGTGCCGAGGTCGCCGTGCAGGACGCCGCTTATCCAGTGCAGATACTGGAACACCACCGGTTGATCGAGGCCGAGATCGGCGCGGATGCGCGCGACGGTCTCGGGCGATGCGGCGTCGCCCGCGATCCCCGCTGCCGGATCCAGCCCGGACACCACGCCCAGCAGGAAGGTGATGAGCGTGGCGATGAAGAAGACCGGCAAGGTGATCCCCAGCGTCCCGCCGACATGGCGCAGCAGCGCCTTGCCATGACGCAGGCGGATGGTCCCCCCGGTTACGATAGGCCCTGCCTGCGGCGGCGCTGGTTCGAAAACGGTGCTCATTCGACCGTCACTCCTTCCCAGCGGATTTGCGAGGGCACGATGTTGAGGTGCTTCACCCTCGAACGGGTGGCGACGATGAACGGCGTGCTGAACAGCCAGACGCTGGGCGACTGCTCGGCGCCCAGACGGGTCGCGCGTTGCAGGCGCTCCTTGTACTGAGGCGCGTCGATCGGCGTGGCCCGCACCTCGTCGATGGCCTTGAGGAACGCGGGCGGCGCATAAGGACCGCTGAGGTTCATGATGCCCTGCGGCCCGTAGACCGCCAGAAGGTTCTGGACCGGCGATTCCCGTCCGACCGTGCCGTCAACCGCGGTGGCCGGGCGCTTGGCGATATAGACCTCGCTCTGCCAACTGGACGAACCTGGCGGAACGATGCGCAGGCGCGACTTGATGCCGACGCGCCCCAGTTGGGCCTGCAGCAGTTCCGGCAGACCCTCGTTGATCAGCGGATTGATGACGATCTCGACCGTGAGGGAACCCGGCGCGTGGCCGGCCTGCGCCAGCAGCGCTTTGGCCCGTGCGGGATCATAGGCCCACTTGTCCCTCGTCTGCGGATCGAAGGCGAAATAGTGCGGCGGGAAAGGCTGGTTGGTGGGCGTGCCGAGACCAGCCGTGAGCGTCTTCACCAGTTCGCCGCGATCAATGGCGTAGCGCACGGCTTCGGCCACGCGCGGGTCGTCGAAGGGCGCCTTGTTGCGGTTGATCATGAGATCGCTGGCATTGAGCGACGGGGCGGTGGTGACCGTCAGCTTGCGCGCACGGGCTTCCTCCACGCGCTTGGGTCCGATCGAGGCCACGTCGATCGCGCCCGAGACAAGCGAGGCGATCGTCGTCGTCGGCTCAGACAGCGTGGTCAGTTCCAGACGCTCGACGTGGATATTCGCAGCGTCCCAGTAATCCGGATTCTTGACGAAATAGGCGTGCGATTCCGGTACGAATTCGACCATCTTGAACGGCCCTGCGCCGACCGGCCACAACGCCAGCTTTGCTTTGTCCTTCGCCGCGGCGGTGGGGCTGGCGATAGCGCCGACACGGCCCGCCATCACGTAGGGCAGCTGGTAATCGAGCCGCGAAAGGTGAAACACCACGCGCAGCGGCCCGTCGGTATCGAAGCTGGCGATGCTTTCGATCTCGGGGCGCAGGAAGGAATCCTTCTGCGTCTTGCCGCGCTCGAAGAAGGCCTTCACGGCGGCGGCATCGAGCGGGGTGCCGTCAGTGAATTTCAGCTTGTCGCGCAGCTGGAAGGTCAGTGTCCTGCCGTCCGGCGAGTATGTCCAGCTCTGCGCCAGTGCGGGCTGGACGTTGCCATCCTTGTCGAGCCGGGTGAGCGAGGCATAGGCGAGGCTGACGGTGTTGATGTCGGCCCCGGTGCGGCTCGTCACCGGGTCCCACGACGTGGGCAGCATGAAGGCCCAGCGGACGCGCGCCTTTTCGGCAGCTTTGTCACCCGAGCCGCCGCACCCGGCCGTGGCCAGGGCAGCAGCCAGGAGCACCGCCCAGCCTGCGAGGGAGCGTGCCTTCACGAGACCGCCAGCGCCGGCTCTTCGCGCCGGGCAGTCGGGGATGCGGAGGCTTCGGCGCGGATGTTGGCGGGTTTGGGCAGTCCCAGGTTGCCGCGCAGCGTCGTGTCCTCGTACTCGCTGCGATAGACGCCGCGCGCCTGCAGGATCGGCACGACTTCGTTCAGGAACCGGTCGAACTGGTCCGGGTGGCCGAGCATCACATTGAGGCCGTCGAGTGCGCCGCCCTCAAACCAGCGGATGATCTCGTTGGCAACTGTTTCGGCACTGCCGACGAACGGGCTCCCGCGCGAGGCGCTGAGAACTTCCACGGTCTGGCGCAGGGTCAGGTCGTCCTTGCGGGCAAGTTCGACGATGCGCTGTGCCTGCGTGAAGAAGCTGCGCCGTGCGTGTTCGAGCGTCTCGGCCGGGAACGGGGCGTCGAGGTCGTACTGGCGGAAATCATGCCATCCGAACGAACGTCCTAGTTCGCCGAGAGCTTGCTCGAAACTGTGGTCCGCGCGGCGATATTCGGTCTCGATGCGGCGGGCATCCTCGTCGGTGTCGCCCACGTATATGCTGACGCCGGGAAGGATCAGCACGTCGTCCGCGCCGCGTCCTGCCGCGACGGCCCGGCGGGTGATGTCCTGCTTGAAGGCGCGGCCATCCTCGATCGAGGCTGAGTGCGTGAAGATGGCATCGGCGGTCTGCGCGCCGAGGTTGCGGCCGTGATCGGAATCGCCGGCCTGGAAGATCACCGGCTGACCCTGCGGCGATCGCTGCAGGTTGAGCGGCCCGGTGACCGAGAAATACTTGCCCTTGTGATTGAGCGCATGCAGCTTGGCGGGATCGAGGAAAACCCCGGTCTCGCGGTCGCGCGGGAAGGCGTCATCCTCGTACGAGCGCCATAGGCCCTGCACCACGTCGATATATTCGAACGCACGGCCATAGCGGGTTTCATAGTCGTAATGCTCGTCCAGACCGAAATTGCCCGCAGCACCGGGATCGCCGCTGGTGACGACGTTCCAGCCGGCACGTCCACCGCTGATGAGATCCAGCGAGGCGAGGCGGCGAGCGAGGTTGAACGGCGAGTTGAACGAGGTGGTGAGCGTGCCGACAAGGCCGATATGGCTCGTCGCCGTCGCCAGCGCGGAAAGCAGGGTCAGCGGCTCCAGCCGGTTCAGGTAGTGCGGCGGCGAATCCTTGGTGATGAACTGGCTGTCGACGATGAACACGAAGTCGAACTTTGCGGCTTCGGCCTTGCGCACCTGTTCGATGTACCACCGGATGTTGACGCTGGCGTCCGCCGGAATGTCGGGATCGAGCCAGCGGTTGTGCTGGCCGGGACCGCCCGCGCCCATCGTGACGAGGCCGAGCTTCAAGGTTCTTCTGGTCATTGCCGTAACTCCTTTGCCGGATGGTCGTTCGGTGATTGCAGCTGGCTCACAATCTGGCTCACAGGCGCCCCTTGAGCGTCAGCCCGTACATGCGCGGCTCGCCCAGAGCGCCCTGGACGATGCCGTTGGAAGCGCTGACGGAGAGCGTGTTGAAGTAGTTCTTGTTGAACAGGTTGCGTACCCACAGGGAGGCTTCCCAGCGGTCATCGGGATCGCGCACGCCGCCGTGCAGGCCGACCAGCGTGTAGCCGCGCACCCAGGTGAAGGGATCGAGGTTCACCGCCGCGTAGAAGCCCGAACGATAGCTGATGTCGCCGCCCGCGAAGGCATCGACGTTGCCCACCGAATACAGATATTCGGCGTTGCCGGTCAGGGCGAGGCGCGGTGCGCCCGAAGCGCGGCGGCCCGACAGATCCATCGAGGACAGGTAGGAATAGAGGAACTGCGAGGGCGCGTTGCGGTACGAGCGGTATTCCGCGTCGTTGTAGGTTCCCGCGACGCCGATGTTCAGCCCGTCGAACGGCTGGGCGCGGGCATCGACCTCGACACCGCGCGATCGCAGCTTGCCGACGTTGCTGATGTAGCCGACGGCAGGCGTCACTGCGTAGTTGACGAAGTTCGCCTGGTAATTGCTGACGTCGGCCCAGAACAGCGCGAGGTTGAATTCCGCCTTACCGCCCAGCAGGCGCGTCTTGATACCCAGTTCGTAGTTGTCGACCTTCTCTGGCCGCACGAAGATGTCCACGCCCAGTGACTGGCGCACAAGGTTGATGCCGGGCGACTTGTACCCGCGCGAATAAGACGCATAAGTATGGACGTCGCTCGAAACGTCGTAGGCGGCGATGGCGGTGCCGGACACGTTGCTGGTGTTGTCCGACGCGGTGTAGGCGCCCGCAGGCGCATAAGCGGCGCGCAGCGCGACGACGGTGGACCGGATCGCCGGATCGAAGCTGGAAAGGAGCGCGTAATCGCCCGTGGCGTAGGCTTCATAAATGCCGGTCTTGTGCTCGTAAGTGTAGCGAAGACCCCCCGTCAAGCGCAGCGAGGGGGAGATGTTCCATGTCGCCTGCCCATAGGCCGCATAGCTGTGGGTCGCGGGAAGGACGTGATTGTACGATGTCAGGCCGTCGAACACGGCAGAGGGTAATGTCGATACCGATGCCGTCGGCGTGTTCGCGGTGGTCAGCCACGTTGTCGCGTCGCGGCCATAGCGGTTGATGACGTCGTCGTCGGCCTCCTGCCAGAAGAAGTAGAGCCCCGCAGTATAGTCGATGGTTTCGCCGCCCTTGGATGCGGCGCGCAGTTCCTGGCTGAACTGCTGCTGCTTGGTGGCCACCACGCTGTTGGTGATGACGTTGGCGCCGAACTGGTCGCCGTCGTAATTGGGCACCCATTTCCAGTTGCGGTATGCGGTGATCGAGGTCAGCGTCAGCGGGCCGACGTCCCAGTCCGCGCGGGCCTGGACACCCCAGCTGGGCATCTCGTCGTACTGCGAGGAGTCGATGTCGGTCTTGCGATCGAAAGCGTTGACGGTGCCCGGCGTGTATCCGACATCGGCGGCACGGCGGTAGAACCCGCGGACCTGCGCGCCGTTCGCCAGTGTCGTAGGCAGGACGCCGGCGATGCTGGTAAAGCCGACGTCGCCCTTCTGGATGCTGTAGTCCGCGATCAGGCGCAGCTTGAAGTCCGCACTCGGCTTGTAGAGCAGGTCGAACCGCGCGGCATGGTTGTCGAGGTTGTCCCAATGCTCGCGCTGGGTGGTGTTGTAGATCAACCCGTCGCGCCGATTGCGCAAGTACGAGACGCGGAACGCCAGGTCGTCGCTGACCACCCCGTTGTACGCGAAGTAGCCGCGCAACTGGTTGTAGTTGCCGTAGCTCAGCTCCGCCCGCGCTTCCTGCTGGAACTGCGGCTCGCGCGTGGTGATGTCGATCGCGCCCGCAACGGTGTTCTTGCCGAACAGGGTTCCCTGCGGCCCGCGAAGGACCTGAATACTTTCGATGTCGATCAGGTCGGTGATGACCGATCCGGTACGCGGCCGGTAGACGCCGTCCACATAGAGCCCGACGCCCTGTTCGAGCCCGTCGTTGGTGCCGCCGGCATTGGTGCCGATGCCGCGGATCGTGATCGTCTGGTTGCGGCCGCTGAAGCCCTGGATATTGAGGCTGGGGAGCTGTTGGACCACCTGCTTGAGCGAACTGACGCCCTGCGCCTCCAGCTGGCGGCTGGAAATGGCGGAAATCGCGATGGGAACGTCCTGCGCGCTTTCCGTGCGGTAGCGCGCCGTCACGGTTATTTCACCGATGTCTGCGCCATCGGGCGCTGCATCCGCCGGGCCGGCGGCTTCTTCGGCCGAAGCCACTTGAGGAAAAATTACCGCAGAGACTGCAATCGCGGACGCCGCGCTGGCGAGCAATCTGTGTCTTCTTCCAGAAAAAGTCCTACCGAACAACGCTTTCAAACCAACCCCCTCATTCGATGAATGCGGAGCGGTGTGACGGATATATGTCTACTTAATCAATAGACATAGTCTGAAGTCTATATGACTTTGGCTCAAGTGCGGCTTTTGCTTGTTCGGAGTGGCGAGAAGCTTTTAGCGAAAGCCCGGCGCATCCTTCGCCACCGCGCTATGCTGATGACGGCATTTGACAGGAGCAAGCGCATCATCCTTGCATGGATGACGTCGTCGATTGACCGAGGGGCCGGTTGTGCTGAACGTCTATTCAGTCGGCAGCCCAAACCCTGGAGCACCGAACCATGTTAGATCAGGCGCTCTGCGAGAAAATCCACGAAAACCCTGACCCGGGCCGGTACATTCGCCCCGCCCATAAAAACAGCATGGATTGTTTCGATGTCGCCCGGATTATAGTCTTCCAATATCGCCACCAACTGGCCTGATGCCAGCTCGGGTTGGACACTGAACCGCCCCACGCGGGTAATGCCGACACCGTCGGCCGCGAGCTGGCCCAGCGTCTCACCATTGTTAGCTTCGATCGTGCCGCGAACGCTCAGCGCATAATCCCGCCCATCCTTGCGAAACGGCCAGACGGGTTCGGCCCGGCGAAAATTGAAGTTAAGGCAATTATGGCCATGCAGATCCTCTGGTATCGCCGGTGTGCCGTGGCGGTGCAGATAAGCCGGCGAAGCGACGATGACCCGGCCGTTTTCGCCTAGCTTGCGGGCGGTCAGCGGACTGTCGGTCAGGGGGCCAAAGCGGATCGCCACATCTGCCTGTCCTGCGGCGATGTCGACCAGCCGGTCGCTGAGGCTGATATCGACGATGATATGCGGATAAATCTGCGCAAACTCGCCGAGCAACGGCACGATGCACAGCCGGCCATGGGAATGGGCCGCGCTTACCCTCAGCCGCCCGCGCGGGGCGCCGCGATCGGCGATCGACTGTTCGGCTTCGTCGAGATCGGCGAGGATGCGCCGGGCGCTGCCGAGATAGGCCTGTCCCTCGGCCGTCAGCGTCAGGGCGCGGGTGGAGCGCAGCAACAGGCGAACTCCCAGCCGATCCTCGATCCGGTCCACCGCGCGGCTGACCGCCGAGGGCGTGAGGCCCAGCAGCCGGCCCGCGGCCGAGAAACTGCCTTCGGAGATCACCGCCGCGAAGGTTTCCAGCGCCCGTGCCCGATCGGCGTGGAAGGGCATCTTTTCATCCAATGCAAAGATCTTTCGCATTTCGGCCCCCTAAACGGCGGCCATTGGCTATTCCATTTATGCGTGCGTTACGGAATGAAAAGGGATCACGATGGAATATCGGCAACTGGGCGCATCGGGCCTGCGGGTACCGGCGCTGAGCTTCGGCACCGGTACGTTCGGCGGCTCCGGCCCCCTGTTCGGGGCCTGGGGCAATAGCGACGCGCCGGAAGCGCGCCGTCTGGTCGATATCTGCCTCGATGCCGGCATAACCTTGTTCGACACCGCCGATGTCTATTCGGGCGGCGCGTCGGAAGAAGTGCTGGGCGCGGCGATCAAGGGACGGCGCGACGCAGTGCTGATCTCCACCAAGCTCGGTCTGCCGACCGGGGACGGCCCGGGCGATTGGGGCGTATCGCGCGGCCGGCTGATCCGCGGCGTGGAGGCGGCGCTGGACCGTCTCGGGACCGACTATATCGATCTGTTGCAACTCCATGCCTTCGACGCTTCGACCCCGGTGGAGGAATTGCTGGCGACGCTGGACGAACTCATCCGCGCAGGCAAGCTGCGCCATGTCGGCGTTTCCAACTATCCCGGCTGGCAGTTGATGAAGGCGCTGGGCGCGGCGGATCGCCATGGCTGGCCGCGCTTCGTGGCCCATCAAGTCTACTATTCGCTGATCGGCCGCGCCTACGAAGCGGACCTGATGCCGCTCGCGGCAGATCAAGGCGTGGGCGCACTGGTGTGGAGCCCGCTCGGCTGGGGACGCCTCACCGGCAAGATCCGGCGCAGCAGCCCGATCCCCGAAGGCAGCCGCCTACACCAGACCGCCATCTTCGCGCCGCCGGTGGAGGACGAACATCTCTACCGGGTCGTCGATGCGCTCGACGAGATATCTGTGGAAACCGGCAAGACGGTTCCACAGATCGCGCTCAACTGGCTGCTGCAGCGGCCCACGGTGTCGTCGGTCATCATCGGGGCACGTAACGAGGAGCAGTTGCGCCAGAACCTTTGCGCGGTGGGCTGGTCACTCACGGCAGAACAGGTCGCCCGGCTTGATCAGGCCAGCTATCGGATGCCCGCCTACCCCCATGCACCCTATCATCAACAGGATGGTTTCGCCCGCCTGAACCCGCCGCTTGTCTGACGGGAGGAGCATCATGAAGATCAATCCACCACTTCTCGCGCTGGCGGCTGGGGCGTTCGGCATCGGCGTCACCGAATTCGCGCCGATGGGCCTGCTGCCCGTCATCGCCGCCGACCTTGATGTCTCGATCCCTTCAGCCGGTCTGCTGATCAGTGCTTATGCGATCGGCGTGATGCTGGGCGCGCCGCTGATGACGCTGACCACCGGGCGATTGCCACGCCGCACCTTGCTGATTGTGCTGGCCGCGATCTTTACGGCGGGCAACCTGATGGCAGCGCTTTCCGGCAGTTATGGGATGCTGCTGTTCGCGCGGATCGTCACGTCGCTCAACCACGGCGCCTTCTTCGGCGTAGGATCGATCGTCGCTGCCAGCCTGGTCCCGCCCCAGCGGCAAGCCGGCGCGGTGGCCGCCATGTTCATGGGACTGACGATCGCCAATGTCGTCGGCGTGCCGCTGGCGACCTGGGCGGGCGAAGTCATGGGGTGGCGCTCGGCGTTCTGGGGCATTTCCGTGCTCGGTCTGCTGACCATCGCGGCGCTGCGCCTGACCTTGCCGGATATGCCCGCGCCGACGGACGGCGATGCACGCTCCGAACTGCGGGTACTGATGCGTGGGCCGGTGCTGGCGGCGCTGGGCCTGACGGTGGTTGGTGCGAGCGCGATGTTCACCGTGTTCACCTATATCACCCCGATCCTGCGCGAGCAGACCCATGGCTCGATCGGTTTCGTGACGGCGATGCTGGTGGTCTACGGCGTGGGGCTGACCATCGGCAACTGGCTGGGCGGGCGCTTTGCGGACCGATCAGTCGACAGGACCTTGCTCGTGACGCTGGCGGCGCTCACGGCGATCCTCGTCGCCTTCGCCTTTGCCATGCCGTATGCGGGGCTGACGGCCGTGCTCATCTTCCTGTGGGGCATCGCCAGCTTCGCACTGGTCCCGCCGCTGCAGGTCCGCGTGATGAGTGCCGCCGCCGATGCACCGAACCTCGCTTCTTCGATGAACATCGGCGCCTTCAATCTCGGCAACGCGATCGGCGCCGGGCTGGGCGGAGGAGTAATTGCTGCAGGCTTCAGCCTGCCCATTGTCGCGATCGCTGGAGCGGCAGCGTCGGGCGTCGGCTTGCTCGCCGTGCTGATGAGCGCTCGAAAGTCTCCATCAAGTCATGTCGGGCTTCCTGAAGAGCTTTGCAGTGAAATGGGTTTAACTGAGGCGTGTGTACGAATGTCCCGGGCCAGCCCTTAAACGGTCAGATTGCTTACGGCCATCATGGACCTTCATGATGGCTAAGCAGAACGTCCGAACCCGGGGTTCGGAAATTGACGCCCGAATGACAGGAACGGGTCGTCCGTCGACAAAGCCGGTATTAGCAAAACCCAAATTCAGCTCGACTTTTCAGTACGCTGAATGGCTACGAATGACGCAGCGAAAACCGATATGCGAGGTCGATGTGTCGATCATTTCGGGGTTTGGCGCGCGGCGGGACGGTAGCGCTGGCAGTAGTTGGCCGCGCACAAGTGCGACCCGCCTTTCAACACCTTGCGGCCGATCCGCAGATCGGGCCGGGCCGGATCGAAGCTGTCCCTTAGCCTGGCACCGCGCGGGTTGCTGAGGGTGCAGCACGATTGCCCGCTCTTCTTTTTCGCGGGCGCCTCGGGCCGGTCGCTCCACCAGTCGCAGGTCCATTCCCACGTGTTGCCGATCATGTCGAACAGGCCGTAGCCGTTGGCGGCATAAGTCCCGACCGGAGAAGTCCGCTCCCACCCGTCGAGCATATGGTTGGCGAAGGGGAACAGGCCCTGCCAGTAATTCGCCATCATCGCACCTCCGGGCGCGAGTTCGTCGCCCCAGGCATAGTCGGCGCCCTCCAGTCCGCCGCGTGCGGCGAATTCGAACTCCGCTTCGGTCGGCAGGGCCTTACCCGCCCATTTCGCGTAAGCCTCGGCATCGGCATAGGCGATCTGGACAACCGGATGATCCCATAGGCCAAGGCTGTCGATGTCGCTGTCCGGCCCCAGCGGATGGCGCCAGTCGGCACCAAATTCGAACCGCCACCAATTGCCCGGATTGGAGGTGTCCACCGGCGTCGCCGTCTTGTGAAAAACCAGCGACCCGGCCCGGTCCATGCCGGGCAGCATGCCGGGATAGTCCTTCGGATCGGGCGCGATCTCGGCGACGGTGGTGTATCCCGTCGCCTCGACGAATGCCGCGAACTGGCGATTGGTGACGGGCGTGGTGTCGATCCAGAAACCGTCGACCGAGACACGGCGCAGCGGCGCTTCCTCGGGATAGAATCGCTCCGACCCCATCGTGAAACTGCCGCCCGCGACCCAGGCCATACCGGGCCGCACCTGCATTCCGTCTTCGGCATCCTGATAGGCGGTGGTCATGTCAGATTTCGGTCCCGGCAAGCTTGAATCCGCCCTCCATGCCCGTCATCGGGTCAGGTAGCCGGCCTCCACCGCAAGGCTGTGCCCGGTGACGTAGCTGGACGCATCGGAACACAGCCAGGCGCTGGCTTCGGCCACTTCCTCGGGCTTGCCGAAGCGGCCCAGCAGGCTGAGCGCCGGAGCGAAGTCGGCTTCGGTGTGGCCGCTGGCATCCAGCGCGCCGCGCAGCATCGGCGTGTCGATCGCGCCGGGAAGCACGGCGTTCACGCGGATTCCCTGCAGTGCGTATTCGAGGCTGCCGGTCTTGGTCAGGCCGATGACCCCGTGCTTGGCCGCCACGTAGGCCGAGTTACCCGGCTGCGGCCGCACCGAACTGACCGAGCCGACATTGACGATAGCGCCGCCTCCGCCCTGCCCGATGAACTGGCGGATCTGGTATTTCATGCAGAGCATCACCGCGCGCAGATCGATGCGGATGACGCGGTCCCACACGTCCATGTCGGCCTCGGCGATGGGCAGCGTGTCCGGCGTGACCGCAGCGTTGTTCACCGCGCAGTCCAGGCGCCCGAAAGCCGATACCGCGCCCGCGACAAGGTCGCGCACTTGCGCCTCCTCACCGACGTCGCAGTGGATGAACCGGGCCTCGCCGCCGGCGGAGAGGATCGCGGCGACGGTCTCCTCGCCCGCTCCGTCATTGATGTCGGAGACGATCACCCTTGCGCCGTACCCTGCGAAGACCCGGGCAGTCGCCGCGCCCATACCCATTCCGGCACCCGTGACGATCGCCACTTTGCCGTCCAGCCGATTGCGCGCGTTGTCGGTCATGATCTTCGTCCTCTTCCCGGTCGGCCGGATCGGTCCGGCCTGTTACTGCTTTCATCGGAAGCGCCGCCACGCATGTCGCCTGACAACAGGGCTAGGGCTTCATGTTTTGCAACTGGCCTCCAGCGCGACCGTGGCCATGTCCAGCGCGATGTCGAAGCGCTGGCGGAAGCGTTCGGGGTCGCGCTTCGGCAGGTTCTCGTTGTCCGAGAGTACCATCATGTTGATGACCACCAGATAGGCTAGCGCGATGCGGTAATCGCCCAGGTACGGGTCTTCCGCATCGACGATCGCATTTATGTGATTGATGGTCGTGCGCAGGTTCCGGCTGAGATCGGGGCGATTGTCAGCGGCGTGCATGATCCCGGCGGGGCGCTGCTGCTGCAGATACTTGCTCATGAACGCCGCATACGTGTGGCGGCCCTGATCGTCGGTCAGGTCGAGGATCGGCTCACACAGGATGCGAAGCAGGGTTCTCAGGTCGAAACTGCCGCCGCTGCGCTCGACTTCGGCCAGCGCCGCGCCGCGCGCCGGTTCCATCTGCCACACACGCCAGGCGAAGATCGCCTGCACCAGCGTGTCCCGGTTACCGAAGTGGTACTGCACCGCATTGGTGTTCCGGTTGCCCGCAAGCTGGGCGATCTCGCGGAACGACACGCTCTCGATCGAGCGCGTGGCATAGAGCGATTCGGCGGCGGCGATGATGCGGATCTTTGCATCGTCGGCGAAATGAAGCGGCGGGTCGGTCACCTTGCGATCCGTACACGAGCCGGGTGCGAATTCCAGTTCGCGCAGCATTTCCGGCAATCCTCCTTCGCGCCCGTCCATCCGCGATAC
>NZ_BAAILP010000053.1:0-773 GCF_054589055.1 Novosphingobium sp. 11B
CTAAGCGTTGCAACGTGCTTCAGTCAGGACTCGAAGCATGGGATGTTGGACCAGAACAAGGCCGTGATCGGCGATCCCGTCCCCCAGATCCTGCGCCAATGGCTGCAGGCATGGCGTCCCTGCTTTACGGCTCCCAGTTGGGAGCATGTACTTGTTCTTGTGATGGGGGGCGTGCTGGCCACGGGCAAACGGACCGTCACGTCTTGCCTGCGCGTGACCGGCCGGGGCGATGCTGCCAACTTTGCAACCTATCACCAGATCCTCAACCGCGCCCGCTGGAGCTCCCGTGCCGTTGCCAGGCGTTTACTGGGCATTGTGGTCGAACGGCTCGTGCCCGATGGTCCTGTGGTCATCGGTATGGACGACACCATTGAGCGGCGATGGGGGCGCCGGATCACCGCACGGGGTATCTACCGCGACCCGGTCCGCTCCAGTCACGGCCATTTCGTCAAAGCTAGCGGACTGCGCTGGCTCAGTTTTATGGTGCTCACCCCGGTGTCATGGACCCGCCTGATCAAAGCGCTGCCAGTCTTGACGTTGCTCGCTCCTTCGGAACGATCGAACCGTCAACGCGGCTGTCGTCATAAATTGCTGACGGACTGGGCGCGGCAGGGCGCGCTACAGCTGTCTCGCTGGCTGCCGGGTCGGCGGATCATCTTCATTGGCGACAGCAGCTTTGCTGTCCACGAACTGGCACATGCAATTGTCCGCCGGGCCACACTCATCAGCCGACTGCGGCTCGATGCCAACTTGTTTGCACAGCCTGCGGGGCG
>NZ_BAAILP010000054.1:0-10187 GCF_054589055.1 Novosphingobium sp. 11B
GCGCGCTGCTCCTGATCCGCTAATGCGAAATGGTGCCGCTTCCAAAGTCCAGAGGCAGCTTCCGTGAGCGGGCTACCAATGGCGAGGTTTGAGGAACGTCTGAATATGTCGGCATCTGCCGGATAGCAGACCGTCGGCAGTTGGAGATCAAAATTGGCTGCTGAGAGGCTTAATTGGGTCGCTCTTCGCCGACTAAAAAATGGAGCTATCACTACCTGTAATCGGGGAACTCGAGCAGGGCGCCCGCCACGTCGCGGGCATCGGCGGCGAGGGCATCGTCAGGCAGTTCGCCGGCAGTCCAGAAGGACAGCACGCCACGAAAGCCGAACGCCAGATGCCGGGCCAGCGCCGCCAGCGCCTTATCCTGCCGGCTTTTGACGAGGCCCTCGCCCGCACCGAGCGCCAGGGTCCATAACGCGGTGGACTGTGTCAGCACTTCGCCATGCGTAGGCCCGGGCGTGCCCAGCCATCCCATCACCGCTCGGTTCACGCGCGGCTCTTCCAACATCAGTTCCACCACCGTGGCGACTGCCAGCAGAACGCGCTGGCCGGCATCGTCGAGGCGGGGCTTGTCCGCGAACCGCCGGGTCGCGGTGGCGATCCGCCGCGCGGACAGGGCGTGCATGATCGCGGCCTTGCTGCCGAACTGGTTGAACGGCGTGGCGAAGCTGACACCCGCTTCCGTCGCCAGATCGCGCATCGAGAATTCTGCCTTGCCATCGCGCAGCAGGCGTTCGGCCGCGTCGATGACCCGATTTCTCACCGGCTCGCCACGCGAACCGGTGGAGGGGGGCTTGATGGACGTCATATCGCTATCTATATCATGATATAGTTGATGTTCAAATCGCGGAGTAGGCCATGTCGGCATCCATTCCCAAGACTTTCCTGATCACCGGCGTCAGTTCGGGCCTGGGGCGCGCCTTCGCCGAGGGCGCGCTGGGCGCCGGCCACGTCGTCGTCGGCACCGTGCGCAATCCCGATGATGTCGGGATCTTCGCGGCGCTTGCGCCCGGGCGGGCCCATCCGCTGCTGCTGGACGTGACCCACCTGGACGCGATCGCCGGTGCGGTGTCTGAGGCGGAGCAGCGGGCCGGGCCGATCGACGTGCTCGTCAACAATGCGGGCTATGGCCATGAGGGGGTGCTGGAGGAATCGTCGATGGACGACCTGCAGCGCCAGTTCGCCGCCAATGTTTTCGGGCCCGTGGCGATGATGAAGGCGTTGTTGCCCGGCATGCGTGAACGGCGGCGCGGCCACATCATCAACGTCACCTCAATGGGCGGGTTCATCACGATGCCCGGGATCGGCTTCTATTGCGGCAGCAAGTTCGCGCTGGAGGGGATTTCCGAAGCGCTGGGCAAGGAAGTGGCGCCTTTCGGCATCCGTGTGACCGCCCTTGCGCCCGGCCAGTTCCGAACCGACTGGGCAGGGCGGTCGATGGACCGCACGCCTCGCAGCATCGCCGATTATGACGCGGTCATGGATCCCATCCGGGCGGCGCGGCAGGCCAAGAGCGGGAACCAGCCGGGCGATCCGGCCCGTGCGGCGCAGGCCCTGCTGGCGCTAGTTGAAGCGCCCACACCGCCGACGCGCCTGTTCATGGGGCAGGACGCGCTGGATCTCGTCACCGGCAAGCTGGCCGGCATGGAGGCGGAGATCGCGCAGTGGCGCGCCCTGTCGCAGTCCACCAGCTTCGCATCCTGAACGCCGCGATCGGTTCCCACTTACTCGAATGACACGCACCATGTTTGGGATTACGCCGCTGGGCTGGGTGCATACCCTTGGAAGCCTGCCCGCCATTCCGTTGGCGGCCTATATGTTCGCGCGCCATGGACGGATCACGCCCCGCTCGGCTCCCGGCATCTCCTATCTCGTGTTCATGCTGATCGGCGCGGGCACCGTGTTCCTGGTGGCGCATCAGTCGGTCAGCTACGGGATCGGCGCGGTGACGATCCTGCTGCTGATCGCAGGGTATGGCGTGCAGCACGTCACCTTCCTTGGGCGGGCGCGGCGCTATCTGGAAACCGTCTTCCTGAGTGTCACCACGTTCCTGCTGATGGTGCCCACCGTGACGGAGATCCTGCGCCGCGTTCCGGATGGCCACCCGTTCGTCACCGACCTAAAATCACCCTTGCTGCTGGGCGCGCAGGCCGGGCTTGCGGCGATGCTGATCTTGGGGCTCACCGCGCAGGTCACCGTCCTGCGCCGGCGGGGCCGTGCCGTTTCCTGATGTCTACGGGCGGGATATGACGGCCGCCATGCGCCGCTTCCGGCTGCTGCCTCTGTCCTCCCTTGCGCTGAGCGGGGCCACGCTTCCCGAAACGCATTTCGACATCACCCTGCCGAAAGCGCTGGGCGACGACGCATCGGGGCGGCTGCTCCTGTTCGCGGCGCCGTTGAGCGCCGCCAACAGCAACGGCGCGGCCATCGATCTCACCGGCCCCGACAATGCCCCCGACACTGCGCCCGTCTTCGTGGCGGGCCGTGATGTCGCCGGCTTCGGGCCCGACCACGCCGTAAGCTTCGACGCCCGGGAAGACGCGTTTCCCAAGGGGCTCGCGGCCCTGCCGGCCGGCGACTATCGCGTGTCCAGTAAAGGGAAAGCGGAAGGTCTGCACCTGAGAGCGTAAAATTGGGTGCTGAACGACCACACAAGGGTCGACTGCGATGGGCATGGCCTGGGACAAACCTGCCGTTCCGGCAGGGCCACCCGAACGTCAGCCTTCTCTCGACGTTCGAAAGCTGGTGATCTGATCCCGAAAAACTCGATCGCTTTGAGTTAGAGTATCTCGCCGTGATCTTCCTTGGTTTGGAGGAGCGAAGAACGATGAAGACATCGAGTTTCGTAGACGCGTTGAAGGGTTCGGTTATGCCGTCTTCGCATCGCCCGTCGGAGGCAATGGCGCGCAATTTTCCAGTCCTTGCAGTACCCAGTTTTAGCGGTTTCCGGCCCCGACATTTCTCCATCCAGGGGCGTCAGGCGGCTACCGGCAGTTCCGCTCCGGTCGAGAAACGGTGGCGGTATTCTCCCGGCGAAAGGCCGAGGATGCGCTGGAAGACGCGGCGGAAGGCGGTGGCGTCCTCGTAGCCGACGGCCCAGGCGATCTGGTCCACTGATCGCTTCGTGAATTCCAGCAGTTCGCGCGCCTTGCCAACCCTCAGGTTCTGGACGTATTCGACCGGCTTCATCCCCGTCGCGGTCTTGAAGCGGCGCAGGAATGTGCGTTCCTCAAGTCCGGCGCGCCCGGCCATTTCCGGTACGCTGACCGAACGTTCGGCGCGGGCCTGCAGCCAGTGCTGGACCTTCAGGATGGATTCGTCGCCGTGCGTCAGGCGCGGGGCGAAGCTGCTGTAGTGGCGCTGTTCCCGTCCCGAGGCGTCCACCAACAGGAACTTGCCGGTTTCCAGCATCACCGTGGGGCCCAGCAGTCGGTCGACGATCCGCATGCCGAGGTCCGTCCAGGCCATGAGGCCGCCGGCGGTGATGATGTCCCCGTCCTCGATCACCATCTTGTCGGGATCGAGCCGGACATCGGGAAACCGCGAGCGGAACTGTTCGGCAAAAAGCCAGTGCGTCGTCGCCGGGCGGCCCGAGAGGAGCCCGGTCTCCGCGAGGATGAACGAGCCGCCGCAGTTCGCCGCCAGGGTTGCGCCCATGGCGTGGCAATCGAGCAGCCACTGTGCATAGGGAGCGGCCTCGGCCGCTCCAGCGGGGCCGGTCAGGCGACCCGGCACGACCAGCATTGCCGGATTTCCGGCCTCGCCCGGATGGCTGTCGTGGCAGCGCGCGAAGGTGCCTTGCGCATCCATCACCCAGTGGCTCACCCGCAACGGTTGCCCGCCGCGTTCGACCGAGAAATGCGAGGCGATGGCGATAAGGTCGGTCATGCCGTGGACCATGGCCATCTGGCACCCGGCGTAGAGGAGGAGGCCGATCTCGGCCCTGATACGCGCGTCGCCGGACATGCCCGAAGTCCTCTTTGTCAGTT
This sequence comes from Novosphingobium sp. 11B, assembly GCF_054589055.1. Classification (NCBI taxonomy): domain Bacteria; kingdom Pseudomonadati; phylum Pseudomonadota; class Alphaproteobacteria; order Sphingomonadales; family Sphingomonadaceae; genus Novosphingobium; species Novosphingobium sp. 11B. Next base: position 3,990 of record NZ_BAAILP010000054.1, read on the forward strand.
TTGGCCTGCCTTATGTCGGAACCGCCGATCCTGCGGCCCCGCGAGGCAGTCTATCTCTCTTTCCACGGGGCGCAACGGCTCCTTTCAGGAAGGGAACAAGACCATGAGCACCATCACCACCAAGGACGGAACCCACATCTTCTACAAGGACTGGGGCTCGAAGGACGCCCAGCCGATCATCTTTTCGCACGGCTGGCCGCTGTCCGCCGATGCGTGGGACGCGCAGATGGTGTTCTTCGCCGACCAGGGTTTCCGCACAATTGCGCATGACCGTCGCAGCCATGGGCGTTCGGATCAGGTGTGGAACGACAACACCATGGACCAGTACGCCGACGATCTGGCCGAGCTGATCGAAGCGCTCGACCTGCGCGACGTGATCCTTGTCGGCCATTCGACGGGGGGCGGGGAAGTGACCCGCTACGTCGGTCGCCACGGCACTGAGCGGGTCGCGAAAGTGGCGCTGATCGGCGCAGTTCCGCCACTTATGCTCAAGACCGAGGCCAATCCGGGCGGCTTGCCGATCACGGTTTTCGACGAAATCCGCAAGGGCACCTTCGACGATCGCAGCCAGTTCTTCCGTGACCTGACGATCCCGTTCTACGGCTACAACCGCGAGGGCGCGACGATTTCCGAGGGGATCCGCGAGGAGTTCTGGCGGCAGGGCATGATGGGGGGGCTCAAGGGACAGCTCGACTCCATCCGCGCCTTTTCCGAGAGTGATTTCCACGAAGATCTGCGGAAATTCGACGTTCCGACGTTGGTGCTGCATGGCGACGACGACCAGATCGTGCCGATCGGCGCCGCCGCGCTGGAGACGGTGAAGATCGTTCCGGGCGCGATCCTCAAGGTTTATGAAGGCGCCGACCACGGCCTGACGCAGACGCAGCAGGACCGTTTCAACGCCGATCTGCTCGATTTCATCCGTGACTGAACGATACCTGGGCGTACCAGAAGTGCGCCCCAGGCCCCACCAAGGAGCACATTAGCATGACCAAGGGCACTTTCCTCATCACCGGCGCGTCGGATGGCATCGGCGCGGTCTATGCCGACCGTCTGGCTCGCCGCGGCCACGACCTGATCCTCGTCGCCCGCCGCGCCGACAAGCTCGCAGACCTCGCCGCGACCATCGCCGCCGAGACCGGCGTGAAGGTCGAAACGCTCGCCGCCGACCTCGCCAGGCCGGACGATCTCGCCCGGGTCGAAAAGCGGCTGCGCGAGGATGCGGCGATCACCGGCCTCGTCAACAACGCGGGCATCGCCGGGGAGACGCCTTTCGTCGCGGCGGACCCGGCGTACCTGACCGGCATGATCGATCTCAATGTTACCGCCGTCACGCGGCTCGCCGCCGCCATCGCGCCGCGCCTTGCCGAAAACGGCAGTGGGACGATCATCAACATGACTTCGGTGACGGCGCTGATGCCTGACGGCTTCACGGCGGTCTACCCCGCGACCAAGGCCTTCGTTCTTGCCTTCAGCGAAGCGCTGGTCGTCGAGCTGGGGCCAAAGGGCGTGCAGGTGCAGGCGGTGCTGCCGGGCATCACCCGCACCCCGATCTGGACCGAGGAGCAGATGGCCGGCCTGCCGCCCGAGATGGTGATGGAAGTGGACGACATGGTCGACGCCGCGCTCAGAGGCCTCGCCATGGGCGAGACGATCACGATCCCGGCGCTGCCCGACAATGCGGACCTCGAAGCCTATCTCGATGCCCGCCGGGCACTGCGCCCCAACCTTTCGCGCCGCCTGCCCGCCGATCGTTACGCCGCCTGACACCCGCCTCCGTAGAGCCCGATCAAAATCCGTAGTGGCTGCGTCCCGCCCCACGATCCTTCTCGACCGCAGGGCAACGCAGCGCTACAGATCGGCTTTGCGTCTGGCGCCCCGGAAACCCTGTTTCGAGGACGAACCGATGATCATCCTGTTGTCATTCCTGATCGGCATCGTGGCCGGCCTGCGCGCGATGATGGCGCCGGTGCTGGTGAGTTGGGCTGCCTATGGCGGCCTTGTGGAAATCAAGGGCGGCTGGCTCGAATGGCTGGGTTATCGCTTCACCCCTTGGATACTGACCGTGGCGGCGCTGGCCGAACTCATCACCGACAAGCTGCCCTCGACGCCGAGCCGCAAGGTGCCGCAACAGCTCGGCGCGCGGCTGGTCAGCGGCGGACTTGCCGGAGCGGCGCTGGCTTCGGCCGGCGCCTCTGGGAGCGGTTCGTGGATCGTCGGCCTGGTGGCCGGAGTGGCCGGGGCGGTCGTCGGCACGCTGGGCGGCGCAGCGGCGCGGGCCGCGCTGACGCGGATGTTCGGGCGCGGCACCCCCGCCGCGCTGGTCGAGGATCTGGTGTCGATCGTGCTCGGCATCGCGGTGGTGCTGTACGCATGACCCGCCGGTTCGACGCCATCATCATTGGCGCGGGACAGGCGGGGCCGTCGCTCGCGGGCCGCCTTGCCGCGGCGGGGCAGAGCGTGGCGATCATCGAGCGCCATCTGGTCGGCGGCACCTGCGTCAACACCGGTTGCATGCCCACCAAGACGCTGGTCGCCTCCGCCTATGCCGCGCACCTTGCCCGGCGCGGCGCGGACTACGGCGTGAACACCGGGCCGGTCTCCATCGACATGGCCCGCGTCCATGCCCGGACCAGCGCGGTCGCCGCCGGCGCGCGGGGCCGCAACGAAAAGTGGCTGTCGGGGATGGAGCGCTGCACGCTCATCTACGGCCACGCCCGGTTCGAAAGCACCCGCACCGTGCGCGTGGGCGAAGAGCTGCTCGAAGCCGACCGCATCTTCATAAACGTCGGCGGGCGGGCGTCGATCCCCGACATGCCGGGCGCGCGCGACGTGCCGCTGCTGACCAACAGCTCGATCCTGGAGATGACCACGGTGCCCGAACACCTCGTCGTCATCGGGGGCAGCTATATCGGGCTGGAGTTCGGACAGGCGTTCGCCCGCCTCGGCGCGCGCGTGACCATCGTAGAGAAGGGCCCGCGCCTGGTCTCGCGCGAGGATGCGCCGGTGTCGGCTGCGATCCGCGCCATGCTGGAGGCGGAAGGGCTGGCGATCCGCACCGATGCCGAGTGCATCCGCTTCCATGCGCGCGAGGGCGGCGGCATCGACGTCGGCCTTCATTGCAGCGACGTTTCCGATACGGTGGCTGCCAGCCACGTCCTGATGGCGGTGGGGCGAGTTCCCAATACCGGTGACCTCGGGCTGGAAGCGGCAGGCGTGGAGACCGACGCGCGCGGCTACATCGTCGTGGACGAGCGACTGGAAACCTCGGTCCCCGGCATCTGGGCGCTGGGCGACTGCAACGGGCGCGGCGCCTTCACGCACACCAGTTACAACGACTTCGAGATCGTGGCGGAAAATCTGCTCGACGGTATGGACCGCAAGGTGGCGGACCGGATCGCCTGCTATGCGCTGTTCACTGACCCGCCGCTGGCGCGCGTCGGCCTCAGCGCCGGTCAGGCGCGGGCGGCGGGCCGCACGGTCCGGATCGGGCACCGGGCGATGACCCGCGTAGGTCGCGCCGTGGAAAAAGACGAGACGACCGGCTTCATGGAGATCGTCGTCGATGCGGATACCGACGCGATCCTCGGCGGCACGATCCTGGGCACCGGCGGGGACGAGGCGATACACGCGATCCTCGACATGATGGCGAACGGCGCGACCGCTGATCGCTTGCGTCGCACCGTGCACATCCATCCCACCGTGGCCGAACTCCTCCCGACCATCGCGGGGGAATTGAGCTAGTCTGCCTGCGCTGCAAGCACCATCGAGGAGCGGAACGAGCGACATGGCAACCCGGGCCACCCGCCAGCATCAGATGTTTCCCGTGCTCAACCCCCCGCAGGTCGAGACTGCGCGCCGCTTCGCCAGCGGCCCGGAACGGCGGTTCGCGCCGGGCGAGGTCGTCTACGCCATCGGCGAGCACGGTGCGCCGTCGTGGCTGGTGCTGGACGGCGGCATCGAGGTCTCGCGGCGGCACGGCCTGAACGACGATCAGGCCTATACCACCTATCACGCGGGCCAGTTCAGCGGCGAGATCAGCCAGCTGGCCGGTCGCCCCACCATTGCGCGCGGCTGCGCTGGGCCTGAAGGCTGCACCGCGTTACCGTTCGATGCGCCGCACTTGCGGGCGCTTATGGTGGGATCGGCGGATGTGGGAGAGATCGTTATGCGCGCGCTGATCCTCCGCCGCGTCGAACTGATAGAGGATGCCGAGGCGGGGACGATCCTGATCGGGCGCCCTGGCAGCCCAGCCCTCGTCAGGCTGCAGGGCTTCCTTGCCCGCAGCGGCTATCCTAACCTCGTCCTCGATGCCGAGGCGGAAGGGGAGGGCCGCGCTTTCGTCGAGCGGATGGGGGTGCTGCCGGATGACCTGCCTATCGTCGTCTGCCCGGACGGCGACTTCCTGCACAATCCGAGCGAGCTGGAACTGGCGACATGCCTCGGCATGCTGCCCGAGTTCAGGCGGAACGAGCCTTACGACGTCGCCATCGTCGGCGCGGGACCGGCGGGGCTGGCGGCGGCGGTCTATGCCGCCTCGGAGGGGCTCTCGGTGGTTGTGCTGGACGAGCGTTCCAGCGGCGGGCAGGCGGGCGCATCGGCGCTGATCGAGAACTACCTCGGCTTCCCGACCGGCATTTCCGGGCACGCGCTGGCGGGACGCGCCTTCAACCAGGCGCTCAAGTTCGGGGCGGAGATCGCGGTGCCGTTGAAGGTCCACCACCTCGACTGCTCGGAAGCTGGCCTCGCGCTCGAACTGGTGGGGGACCGGCGCATCGACGCGCGGGCCATCGTCATCGCCTCGGGCGCGCGCTACCGGCGGCCCGAGGTGGAGGGGCTGGCCATGTTCGAGGGCAACGGCGTCTCCTACTGGGCCTCACCCATCGAGGCACGGCTGTGCGCGGGGGAAGAGATCGCGCTCGTCGGCGGCGGCAACTCTGCGGGGCAGGCGGTCGCCTACCTCGCGCCGCATGTGAAGCGGCTGCACCTCTTCGTGCGGCGTCCGCTAGCCGAAACCATGTCGCAGTACCTGATCGAGCGCATCGCCGCGCTGCCCAACGTGGACCTGCACGTAGGCTGCGAAGTCGTCGCGCTTGAGGGGGATGCGCGATCGGGGCTTTCGGCGGCGACCTTCCGCAACGCGGCGGGGACCACGCATCGGTGCGAACTGCGGCACCTGTTCCTGTTCATAGGCGCAGATCCCAACGCGGACTGGCTCAAGGGCTGCATCGATACGGATGAGAATGGCTTCGTCGTCACCGGCACCGGTCCGCGCCCGCTGGAAACCAGCCGCAAGGGTGTGTTCGCCATCGGCGACGTGCGCGCCGGCTCAACCAAGCGCGTTGCGGCGGCAGTCGGCGAAGGCGCCGCGGTCGTCGCCCAGATCCATGCGCTGATCGCCGAACAGGCCGGAAGTGAGATGCCATGACCCCCTGCACCCACGGCGATGCCATCGCTACGGTCGAACCCAGCTCGCGCGGTTGCGAGGAATGCCTGGAGACCGGCGGGCGCTGGGTTCACCGCAGTTGCGGGCACGTCGGCTGTTGCGACCAGTCCCCCGGCCGCCACGTATGCGCACACTTCCACAAAACCGGCCATCCGATTATCGAGGCTACGACCCGCCCGAAGGTTGGGACTGGTGCTACATCGACGACGCGATAGTCCAACTGCACTACCAGACCCGGCAGTGGGGTCCGATCCCGCGCTATATCTAGCCGGTGGATCGCTGAAGGGGAAATGGAGCGGGTTAAGTGTCTGATTCAAAATTGCGGGCGTGGCAATCAGGGCCTTGCGATGCGGCGAGCATATAGCTGGATGGATGCGATAAAGAGCCAAGCTGTGGCGGACGCGATGGTTTCCTCGAAGTCCTTTGCCAGACGCCGGTTGCGGCTCAGCCATGCGAGCGTTCTTTCGACGACCCATCGTCGCGGCAAGACCTCGAAGCCCTTGGCAGTATCGGACCGTTTGATGATTTCGACGGTCCACTTTCCGATCCGGCGCAGGGCCTCCCTGAGCTTGTTTCCGGCATAGCCGCCGTCTGCAAACACGTGACGCAGCCAGGGGAAGCGCCTGACGATTTCTCCAAGGACCAGCGGTGCCCCGTCCCGGTCCTGAATGTCGGCGGCGTGCACAACGGCATGGACAAGATTTCCATCGGTGTCGGTCAGGATGTGCCGTTTGCGTCCTTTGATCTTCTTC
>NZ_BAAILP010000054.1:10391-19715 GCF_054589055.1 Novosphingobium sp. 11B
TCGGGCCATCATCAACAAGGTGTGGTTTATCGTCAGCCACAGCCCGTTGTCTCGCCACAAGTAGAACCAATGCCGCACGCTCGACACCGGCGGAAAGCAAGGCGGCAGCATCCGCCATGGCAGGCCTCCGCGCAGTAGGTACAGAATTGCCTCGACGATGCGTCGTAATGGCCATTTGCGGGGCCGTCCGACACGAGACGCAGGTGGAAGCAATGGCTCCAGCAGCGCCCACTCGGCATCCGTCAAATCGCTTGGCAAAGCTAGCCCTCTTCGCGCATGAAGGGCGCGAGTGGTATCGGTCCACATCGTTGAATCCATGGTAGTTTTTGGCGAAACCCATGAATCAATGACAGGCCAAAGCGTCAAGCTAACCTGCTGATACCACTCAACTTATTTTCTGATCAGGCTCTAAGAAAATCTAATAAGGACAGTTGCTTGACCGTCATTAACAGTCATTGAAATGTCATAATGAGAAAAAAGACCCGGTTCCGCGCACTTGGCGGAACCGGGGTCAGGATGGGTCCGGTTAATTCTTTGAAACAGGCGCCTTGCGATAGTCGAGCGAGGGCGCCTTGTCGCCGAGCAGCGAGCGGTAGACGAAGTCCGGCCCGCGCCGTTCGTCCAGTTCCTTCTTCGCGGCGGCCAGCGTGTCCGGGCTCTGGAACAGCTGCACGGCGGTGAGGGCGAGGGTCTTGGCGGCCACTTCCGCGCCTTTGGTGCCGACGCTGTTGCCGCTGGCGGCGACCGCCTGCCAGCTGTGCGGCGGCGTGCCGGGCGCCCAGGTGCCCGCCGACATGCCCGCCGTGGGCGTGGTGTAGCTGACGTCGCCGACGTCGGTGGAAGCGGACATGATCTCGCCGCTGGAATAGGGCTCGACCCCGGCGGTGCGCTTGCGGCCGCCCTTGGGCAGGGTGGCCGCGATCTTGTCGATGAACGCCTGCTCCTGCGCGGTGTAGGCGGGCAGCGGGACCTGCTTGAGGTTGTCGTACATCACCCGGCCCAGCGTATCGTTGGGAAGCAGGTCGAAGGTGCCGCCGATCTGGTCGTACTCGACCGTGGTGCCGGTGCCGAGCGCGGCGCCTTCTGCGGCCTTCTTCACGCGCTCCATGATGTCGGCGACCTGCTGCTGATCGGGGTGACGCACGTAGTAGTAGACCTCGGCGGTGTCGGGCACGACGTTGGGGGCCTTGCCGCCATCGGTGATGACGTAGTGGATGCGCGTTTCCTGCGGCACATGCTCGCGCATCATGTTGACCATGTTGTCCATCGCCTCGACGCCGTCGAGTGCGGACCGCCCGCGCTCGGGCGCGGCGGCGGCGTGCGAGGCGAGGCCGTGGAAACGGAACTTGGCGCTGACGTTCGCGAGCGCATGACCCTGCATGGCGCTATAGCCGTCGCCCGCGTGCCAGTGCAGCATGGCGGAAACGTCTTTGGTCAGACCGGAGCGGACGAGGAAGACCTTGCCCGATCCGCCCTCTTCGGCGGGCGCGCCGTAGACCCGCAGTTCGCCTTTGATGCCGTGCGCGACCATCCAGTTCTTGGTGGCGATCGCCGCTGCGACCGATGCGGCGCCGAACAGGTTGTGGCCGCAGGCATGACCGGCGATCCCATCGATGACATGGCGCTCAGGCTCGGCCGCCTGGGCGAGGCCGGGAAGGGCGTCGTACTCGGCGAGGATGCCGATGACGGGGCCGTCTCCGTTTTTGAAGCTGGCGACGAAGGCGGTGGGCATGCCCGCGACACCGGCGGTCACCTTGAAGCCTGCCGCCTTGAGGTCCTTCTGGAGAAGCCCCGAGCTTTTGGTCTCCTGGAAGCCGACTTCGGCCCAGGACCAGATCTGCAGCGCATTGCGCGCCATCGCAGGGGCACCGCGATCGACTTCGGCGAGGATCGCGGTGCGGTCGGCATCGGCCAGCGGCTCGGCCATTGCCGGAGTAGAAGCGAGCGCGGAAAGGGAAAGCAGGGCGGTACGAAGACGGGATTTCATCGGGCTACATCCTCATCGAAGGGTCGTATCGAAAGGGGTGCCTGCGCGGATCATGGCGATCCGCGCAGGCGGGCAGGGGATCAGCGCTTGCCGAACGACATGCGCAGCTGGGCACCGAACACGCGCGGCTCGTTGTAGACGAGCGTGGTCGAAGTCACCGACGGGGTGACGACGCCGCCGGCAGCAGCATACGTCACATCGAACAGGTTACGCACGAAGAAGCCGAGGTCGATGCCGCGATCCTCGATGTTGTTGAAGTCCAGCTTGAGGTTGACGGTGTCGTAGGCCTTCTGGATGCCGTTGGTGTCCAGCGGACGCTCGACGTACCAGACCTTGGCGCTGTGGAACCAGTTGGCGTTGAACACCATCTCGGCGAAGTTGCCCAGGTACGTCGCGTAGCGCGCACCGCCGCCGATGGTCCACTTGGGCGTGTAGGAGAACTTGTTGTTCACCGGGTTGTTGCCCAGCAGCGGTATGAAGGCTGCGGGTGCGTCGTACTCGTCGTACTTGGCATCGGTGTAGGCGCCGAAGCCCGACAGCGTGAAGCCGCCGACCGGGGTGACCGAGAAGTCGAACTCGGTGCCCTTGATCGTCGCCTTGGCGGCGTTGATGATCAGGCTGCTCGGATCGTTGGCCGAGTTGCCGTCGCCGTCGAAGTCCGCGCCGGGGAAGATCGAGCGCTGGATGTTGTTGTACTTGCTGGTGTAGGCCGCGATGTTGAAGCGGCCCTTCACGCCGCCGATTTCCCAGCTGCTCTTGATACCGACCTCGTAGTCGGTGACCTTCTCGGGCTGGAATGTCTCGAAGCCGTCGAAGTACGAAGACATGCCGCTCTGGTTGTAGCCCGCCGAGCGGTAGCCGCGCCGGTTGGTGATGTAGAGGAACAGGTCGTCGTTGACCTTGTAGTCGAAACCGACGGTCCAGGTCGGGGCCTTGGAGCTTTCCGAACCGGTCTTGCCGCCCTGGGTGGCGCAGGCGTCAGGCCCGATGCGGTCGGCCGTGTCGAGCGCCGCAACCGAGCAGCCGCTCGACTTGTCCCAAGTGTAACGGAAGCCGCCGTTGAAGCGCAGTCCTTCCGCGAAGCCGCCGAAAGCATAGCCGACCTGCCCGAACAGCGCCTTGCTGGTCGAGGAGTTGTAGTTCTCGTTGTAGGTGAAGGTCTTGCCCGGGATCACCGCCGAGTAGGTGACGCTGCCGTTCACGCCGGTCGGGTCGCTCTTGAGGTAGAAGGCGCCGACGATCCAGTCGAGGCGGTCGTTCAGCAGCGAGCCGAGGATCTGGAACTCGTTCGAGACCTGCTCGACGTCGGTGTTGGAAACGCCGTCGTAAAGCGCGAGGTAGGTGCCGTCCATGTCACGGGCGGCCGCGACCTTGCTGCGGCGGTAGCCGAAGATGTTCTTGAAGGTGACCTTGCCGACTTCCAGCTCGGAGGTGTTGGCCACGCCCCAGAAAGTGCGGTTCGAATAGGGATCGATGCTCGTGCTGACGTCGCGCACGCCCGCCGCCTGCTGTTCGGCCAGCGCGATGTCGATGTCGCAGCCCGCGACGCCGCAGTCGAAGTAGGGACGGTTCGCCGCCGTGCGCGCGGTGCCGCCGCCGCTGACGGCCGGGTTCGGGTAGACGCCGTTGAGCACGGTGCCGGTGCCGTTCTCACGCGCGCGATACCAGTCGAACACGGTGGTGTTCTTCAGTCCGTCGACCGGCTCGATCAGGAGCGAGGCGCGGAAGGCGTCGTTGTGGCGGTCGTCGAGATCGCCGCCGTTGCCGTGGTTCTTGGTGTAGCCGTCGCGGCGGGCGATCTGGCCTGCGACGCGCAGGGCAACACGGTCCGCGACGATGGGCACGTTGACGGCGCCCTCGAAGGTCGTCTCGTTGTACGAGCCGAGCGTGACCTGTCCGTAACCGGCGAAATCATAGTCGGGCGCGACGGGGTAGAGCAGCAGCGCGCCGCCAGTGGTGTTGCGGCCGAAGAGGGTGCCCTGCGGACCCTTCAGCACCTGGATCGAGCCGATGTCGAAGGTCGGCACGATGCTGCCTTCGTTGGGTAGCGGCACGTCGGCGAAGTAGGTTACGACCGAAGGCGCTGCGGCGCCTGCCGTCGCGCGGCGCTGGCCGCGGATCACGATCGAGGGCGTATCGCGCGAGGTCTGCGGCGCGACGTTGAGGCCGGGGGTGGTGTAGGTCAGGTCCTGCGTGGAGACGACGGCCTTCTCGCGCAGCATTTCGGAGTTGAACGCGGTGACTGAGACGGGGACGGTCTGGGCGCTTTCCTCGCGGCGGCGCGCGGTAACGACGATGTCGCCGCCGGGCTGGTCGAGGTTTTGAGCGGCAGTGTCGGACTGGGCCTGCGCGGGCGCGGCGATGGCAAGAACGGTGGACGCGAGAAGAAGAGCCGAAAGGCTGCGACAGGTCATTGGTGTGTTACCCCATGGTTGTCCGGCCTGTCCCTGATTGCAGGCCGATATGCGCAAGACGCAAAGGCGCGGGGATCATTCGCTGCCCGTGAAAAAATATATCGGATGACCTTCCGCAGCCTGCGCGGCTATGGAGGCCGGGCATTGGACAGAAGGGCTGATCCGATTTTCTCGTTGCGCAGGACACCGCAGGAAAAGCATGTGCAGGGCCGCCGGCAGGTGACCGACCTGTCGGTGCACGTGCCCGCCCTGCGCCGCTACATCGCCAAGCGGGCGAACCCGGTGGATGTCGACGACCTCGTGCAGGACGTGCTTGTTCGCATGCACGTGCGCGGGCAGGCGGACCCGATCGCCAATGTCGAAGGCTACCTTTTTCAGGTCGCTGCGAGTGTCCTGACCGACCGTGCGCGCCGCGATACGGTACGCCATCGCGGTGCCCATCACGAACTCACCGAAGCGCTGCACCCGGTGGACGACCTCACCCCCGAACGCGTGCTGCGCGGCCGTGAGGACGTCGATCGGCTCGCCAATGCATTGGAGGAAATGCCCGAACTGACGCGCGACGTCTTCGTGCTGCACCGCTTCGAGGAGATGTCCTACGATGCGATCGGACGGCACCTCGGCATCTCGACCAGTGCGGTCGGGCGCAACATCATGAAGGCGATCCGCTTCCTTGCCGCGAGGGATCTGCCATGAGCAAATCCGCCGACAACCTCCCGTTCGACGGCCGGGCGCTGGAAAGGATCGACTCGCCCGAAGCGACTGCCGCTGCCTATTTCAGCATCTTCCGTTCGCCCAAGGCGACGCCGCAGGACTACGAGGACTTCGAAAGCTGGCACGCCCGCGACGAAGCGCACCGCATCGCCTGGGCGCGGGTGGAGCGGGCCTGGGACGGCACCGGGGCCATGCGCGCCGACGCCCGCATCCTCGAAATCCGCGAGCGGGCGCTTGCCAATCGCCGCGACCGCCATGCCTGGGCACGCCCGGCGATGGCAGCGGGGCTCGCGCTGGCGGTCCTCGTCGGCGGGCTGACCTTCCAGCACTATCGCGGGGGCGGCGAAGCGCCTGCGGCTGCGCTCGCGCAAGCGGACAGCCACGTGATCTCGACGGGCGTGGGGCAGCAGAGCACTTTCCGGATGACGGACGGCTCGGCGATCACGGCCAACACTTCGACCGTGCTTGCCGTTTCGGAAAGCGGAACCGAGCGCAGTACTACCATCCGCAGCGGCGAGGCGTTCTTCGAAGTCGCCAAGAACCCGCGAAAGCCTTTCGTCGTCTCGGCCGGGAGCGTCCGGGTGACCGCGCTGGGCACGGCCTTCGCTGTGAGGGACACCGGCGGCCGCGTCACGGTCACGCTTGCAGAAGGCCGCGTGCGCATCGACATGCCGGCGGGGCAGGGCCGTGAGGCCCAGTCCACCGTTCTTCATCCCGGGCAAGAACTCGTGTGGCAGGGCGGCGCCTACCGCATGGCCGAGGTCGCCGTGGACCGCCAGCTATCCTGGCGCTCGGGCGTCCTGAGCTTCGATCGCGTGCCGCTGGAGCAGGCCGTGGCCGAGATCAACCGCTACAGTCCGCAGGAGATCATCGTCTCCAGCCCGCAGCTTGCGCGTCGTCCCATCAGCGGGACATTCCGCATCGGGGTGACGCGCGGGTTCCTGCAGAGCCTCGAACTGGCCGGGATCGCCCGCGTCGAAAACGAAAGCGTAACGCGCGCCGAACTCGTCGCGCCTTGACGGCGCGGGTCATTCGAAACTGTAGCGCAGCCGAAGCCCGATCGTGCGCGGCGGTCCGGGAATGATCGTGGCGGCCGTGTAGGCCGGATTGAGCGTCCCGCCGCCGCTCACGTAGAACCGGTCGGTGAGGTTGCGGCCCCACAATTCCATATCCACCGGCAATCCGCCCGGCCGACGCCATGTGATCGAAGCGCCAAGCAGCCCGTAGGCGGGCTGCCGCGCGAAAGATTCAGTCGGCCTCTCTGTCAGCCGGACGCTGCTCACCCACGCATAGTCTGCGCCTAGAGCGAGAATTCCGAGCCTCGCGGGCAAGGGAAGCTCGTGCGATAGGAACACCGATCCGCCGAACGTCGGCGTATATGTAAAGCGATTGTGCAGCGGGTCCGTGCCCAAAAGCGAGGTCAGGGCGGTGGGGGCATCGATCCGGGTATAACGCGCGTCGATCCACGAGGCGCTGAGGGTCAGCCGGGTACGGGCTCCCAGGTTCGCCGAAAACTCACCGTCTGACCCCGCGACCCGGGCTTTCGCGCTATTGATGTAGAGGGTGATGGGGTCGGTCGTCAGTTCGCCGTCGCCGTCGAAATCGACATCGGGGAACAGCGCGCGCTGCACGTCGTCGTAAAAGCCGATATAGGCCGCCACCGCGTAGGAGCCGCTGATCCCCCCCAAACTCCAGCGCCCCTTGGCCCCGATCTCGAAGTCGGTCAGCGTTTCGGGACGGAAAGTCTGGAAAGGCGCCAATAACCCGCCGAGCGCCGGCGTGTTGTAGCCGCCCGAACGAAACGCGCGGCGGCTGGTGGCGTAGAGGCTGCTGTCTCCCAGCCTACGGGTCAGCGCCAGCGTCCAGGTCAGTCGCCGCGATCGTGCCCGCGCCCTGGTTCCACCCTCGTCGAGGCATTGGCGTTCTGACAACGGCTTGGCCGCGACGGACCGCAGCGCGCAGCCGCCGATCCATTCGCCGGTATACCGCAATCCGAGGTCGGCAGTCAGGGCGGGGGTGAGCGAAGCGGTGACCTGGCCGAAGATCGCAGCGCTGCGGAAAGTCTGGTAGCTCGCGATGTGTGACGGCGGATTGTCAGGCCGCACCAGTCGCGACAGGGTCTGTACCACTGGACCGTCCGGCGCACTGTCCAGATAGAACAGTCCGCCGATATAGCGCAGGCTGCCGCTCTTTCCCTGCACCTGCAGTTCCTCGCTCCACTGGCGCAGCCGGGCATCGGTGACGGAATCGTTGATCGGCAGCGGCGTTCCGTCTCCATCGAGTGTGTAGTGCAGGTCGGTCGTCCTGAGGCCGGCGATGTTGCGGATCAGCAGGTCGCCCTCGCCATATTAGGTGATGTTGCCGATGCCGCGAAACCGCCGCCGAAAGGATGGCGCCAAGCCGGATTGGGAGGTGCGGCGGCCCAGCGTCTGCTGGGTCTCGAAATAGCCGTCGATGTCGCAGGCGCCCGTTCCGCAATCGAAGTAGGGAGCGTTCTGCGCGTCGCGCACGCTTCCTCCCGCGTAGACACCCGCGAGGATCAGCGCGGCGCCCTTTTCGTCGGCATCGAGCATGTCGAAGCTGGTGGTGGAGCGCAGCGGTCCGTCCGGATCGAAACGCAGCACTGCCCGTATCGCATCGGTATGCACATCGTCCGCACGTCCGCCGCCGAGCAGGCGCGTATAGCCCTCGCGCCGCACCTGCTGGCCCGATGCGCGAAGCGAGAAGGGGCCGGACGCGGGCAATTCGACCGCCGCTTCGAGGCGGTGCAATCCGTAGTTGCCGATTTCGCCTTCGACGTAGGAGGCGATGCCTTCGCCCGGTTGTACCGAGCGCAGCAGTACCGCGCCGCTGGTGGCATTCCGCCCGAATAGCGTCCCTTGGGCACCGCGCAGCACTTCGACCGAAGCGATGTCGAACAGCGGCGAAAGCGCTGCCTGATTGGGCAGGGGCACTTCGTCCTGATAGACGACGAGCGGCAACCGGTTCTCGTCGCTGATCGATCGCCGCTGACCGCGCATCACCAGAAGCGGCGTGGCGCTGCTGGTCTGGCCGGTGGCGACGAAACCCGGAGTCATGCGCGCCACGTCCGCCAGGGTGCGAACGGCCGCGTGCTGCAGCGCCGAATTGTCGAGATGGGTCACGACCAGCGGCACGTCGCGCTCCAGTTCGGGGCGACGCCGTGCGGAAACGAGAATTTCGGGGGGCTCTGCGACCGGGGCTGGAGGCTGGGTTTGCAGCACTTTGCGGACCGGCGGCGTCTTTGCGATCAGATATACGCCGGGGGCTACGGTATGAACGGACAGACCCATGCCGCGGGTCATTCGCGTCAACGCTTCGGCCGGAGTCATATGGCCGTGTACGGCATGCGTGCGCCGCGCCTCGCTACCGGGCACGTTGACCAGGATCTGCACTCCGGCCTGCTGCCCCAGCGACGCTACGGCGCGGGCCAGCGGAAGCGCAGGGACGTTCAGTTCCCCGTCCCGGGCGAAGGCTCCGGTCGCCGACCAAATGAGGACTGCGAACGCACAGACGGCATTCGCTATGCTAGCACGCAACCCGAAGTTTTCCCGGCAATTGAGCCATAATTCCCTGTGGCGGCGTGGCTATCGGCATCAGCGACACGCTTCAAGCAAAAGCTGGAAGGGGTTTGGCGCTGGGCTTGTCGGCTCGCAGTCTGCCTTGGTGCGGTTGCCCCCCCTGTTGAAAACATTTTTGAAAATTGGCTGTTGACCGAATCAGAAGCCCCCCTTAGAGGCCGCTTCACCGCAGCGGAGCACGCTTCTGCTACGGTCGCCAACACAGACGGACAGCTAGTTCCCCCGATCGCAAGAACGAGGGATGCTTGGTTGTCCGGCTTTACTGTTCGGCGGGGCTGGCCCGCAAGGCTGGTTCGTTCTTTGACATTGTAGGTTTAGATGAAGGGACATGTGGGCGACGGCGCCTGGTCTCGTGGGTCTTTGGGCCACGGGTACTAGTTTAAAGCAAGCCGATGCCAATACATGTCCTAACGTAACCATACGTTTTACATAGTGCAGGTATCGGCTCCCGGAGTTCGGTGTTTGCGGTTGGCGGCTTTCGGGCTGCACCGTATTCGCTGTGACACAACTTGAGAGTTTGATCCTGGCTCAGAACGAACGCTGGCGGCATGCCTAACACATGCAAGTCGAACGAGATCTTCGGATCTAGTGGCGCACGGGTGCGTAACGC
>NZ_BAAILP010000055.1:0-25535 GCF_054589055.1 Novosphingobium sp. 11B
CTCTCGGCCGATACCTCTTTGTGGAACCCCAACCTCGTCGAGAACGAGAAGCCGGTCGATCAGCCCGACCAGCCAGGCTACCACTTCGAGCGCGACATCGCCGACCACGCGATCGGCTGGCTGCAACGCCACGAGGCCAGCGCGCCGGGCAAGCCGTTCTTCATGTATTACGCCTCTGGTGCGGCGCACACGCCGCATCAGGCGCCGCAGGAATGGCTGGACAAGTACAAGGGCAAGTTCGACCAGGGCTGGGACAAGGTCCGCGAGGAAACCTTCCGGCGCCAGAAGGCGATGGGCCTGATCCCGAAGGATTCCGTGCTCTCCCCGCGACCGGCTTCGCTGCCCGCCTGGGATTCGCTCGATGCCGAGCACCGCAAGGTCTACGCCCGGCTGATGGAGGCCTATGCCGCCACCGTCGCTTATGCCGATCATGAGACCGGCCGCCTGATCCAGTCGCTGAAGGACAGCGGCCAGTACGACAACACGATGATCGTC
Source organism: Novosphingobium sp. 11B (assembly GCF_054589055.1). NCBI lineage: Bacteria > Pseudomonadati > Pseudomonadota > Alphaproteobacteria > Sphingomonadales > Sphingomonadaceae > Novosphingobium > Novosphingobium sp. 11B. The sequence continues at coordinate 496 of NZ_BAAILP010000055.1, forward strand.
TATATCGAGGGCGACAACGGATCGAGCGCCGAAGGCGGTCTCGACGGCCTTGCCTTCGAACAGTCCGCGATCACCGGGCACCAGGAGACCTTCGCCGAACTCGCCTCGCACTACGACGAGATCGGCGGGCCTTACGTCTACAACCACTTCAACGCTGCATGGGCCTGGGCGATGAACAGCCCCTATCCGTGGTGGAAGCAGATCGCTTCGCAGGCGGGCGGCACGCGCAACGGCATGGTCGTGTCATGGCCCGCACGCATCCGCGACGGCGGCACCTTCCGCAGCCAGTACGCCCATGTCAGCGACGTCGCGCCGATGATCCTTGAGGCGGCAGGCGTCAAGGCGCCCGAAACCGTGCAGGGCGTGAAGCAGCAGCCGATCGACGGCATCAGCCTTGCCTACAGCTTCGCGGCGCCCAAGGCCCCTTCCGCGCGGCGCACGCAAGTCTACGAGATGATGGAGAACTTCGGCATCTACCACGATGGCTGGATGGCGGGCACCTTGCCCAAGCGCATGGCGTGGGAAGTGGGCGTGGGCGAGGACCGCAAGCTTGGCGTCGGCCCGGAGAACCGCAAGTGGACCCTGTTCAATCTCGACAAGGACTTCACCACCGCCAACGACCTTGCAGCGAAGAACCCGGCGAAGCTCAAGGAACTGCAGGATCTGTTCTGGAAGGAGGCGGCGGCGAACAACATCCTGCCGATCCACGACTACAGCCAGGGTGCAGAGGGCCGTCCGACGCTTGGCGGCAACCGCACCGAGTTCACCTATCTCGCCCCGCTCAGCCATCTGAACGAGGACGCCGCGCCGCACACCATCGGCAAATCCTTCACGATCGACGCCGACGTGGATCTGCCCGCAGGAGCGCAAGGCGTGCTGGTGACGCAGGGCGGGCGCTTCGGCGGCTATGCCTTCTACCTGAAGGACGGGGTGCCGGTGTTCCACTACAATGCGGTGGGGACGGACCAGTTCACCATCCGCGCGGCGCAGCCGGTTGCGGCAGGTCACCATAGCCTGACTGCGGCTTTCCAAGCGGACAAGCAGGAGCTGGGCTCGGGCGGCACGCTGACGATCAGCATCGATGGTAAGCCGGTCGGCAGCGGGCGGATCGGGCGTACGATCCGGGGCTGGATGTCTCATACCGAGGGGTTCGACGTCGGCATGGACACCATCACCCCGGTAAACTGCGACTACACGATCGCGAGCAGCCGGTTCTCGGGGACGCTTCGCAAACTCGAGTTCAAGCTGAAGTAACTTTTATATGTGGGGCGATACCGCATTCGAAGCGCCGTTCCGCACTTTGGGCAAGATCGATCAGGGGCCGTACTTCGCGGTCAAGATGGAAGCTGGCGGGCTGGGCACTGCAGGCGGTCGCAAGACCAACGCTGAAGCTCAGGTTATCGGCTGGAGCGGCAACCCGATCCCCGGTCTTTACGCTACGGGCAACGCGATGGCGGCGGTGCTGGGCGACGTCTACGGCGGAGCGGGCGGCACATTAGGGTCAAGCATGACCTTCGGTTACATCGCTGGACGTCATTTGGGAGAGCATATTTCCAATCACTGAGATATCCAGCGCCGATAAGGGGAAGCAGATTGCTGATGCACTTTGCTGCCCGCGACTTGGCCCCATCTACGGCGAGCCATGGGCGCCATGATAAGAAACCGGACTTTCCGAACCTAGTAGCGAAAAATTGGCCGCTGAGCGGCCGGAAAGGGTCGGTTCATACGTAGCGATGAAAAGCTATTGCACCTTGTGCATGCGCTGGATCACTGTAAGGGCGGCTTTGCAATTGGTTTCCAACTGTAAAACATGATCGCGCCGGTGCCCCTGACGGGGCTTAATCGGGAATGCGGTGCGGGGGCTTGCCCCCAAATCCGCGGCTGTCCCTGCAACTGTAAGCGGGTAGCGCGATGCACTGGCCCTTTCGAAAGGGCAGCCACTGGGCTGCAAAGTCCGGGAAGGCGTGCATCAAGCCGTGACCCGCGAGCCAGGAGACCTGCCGGCGCACTGGTCGCTCTTGCCTTGGTCCAGGGGATGGTCACGGCACGGTTGTTCTTCCGTCTGGGCGACGAAGCTGTGCGGCTGGGGCTGCACGTGCGCGTGTCGCCGGGTGCCTGTTGCGCCCGCCCGTCGGCCCGCGTCGGTCGGCTGTCGTCGGCAAGCCCTATCCTCGTTTCGGTCCGGTGCACGAGGTGGGATGGCTGTGAGGGCGCAGGGAGAGGGAGTGATAAGGGGTTGGTGCCCCGATGCCTGGCATCCGATGGCGGCGGGCGATGGGCTGCTGATGCGGGTCAAGCCGCACCTTGGCCGGATGAGCGCTACGCAAGCGGTGGCCTTGTGCGAGGCGGCGCTGACGCATGGCAGCGGCCTGATAGACCTGACACGACGCGCCAACCTGCAGATCCGCGGTGTGAGCGAGGCGCAGTGGCCCGCTCTGCTGGAGTGCCTGTGTACATTGAGCCTTGTCGATCGCGATGGTGAGCGGGAGGGCCGCCGGAACATCCTCGTCGCTCCGGAATGGCAGGCGGGCGACGACACCGTGCGAATTGCGAATGAACTGCGTGACCGGCTGACGGAGTTCCCACAGTTGCCCGGCAAAGTCGGTTTCGTCATCGACGCCGGAGAAGTTTCGGCGGTGGCCTGCGAAGCGGGCGATTTTCGTGTAGAGCGCGGCTGCGATGGCACCTTGGTACTGCGTGCTGATGGACGTGCCGAAGGTGTGCGCCTCACTATTGGGAGAGAGGTCGATGCCCTGCTGGCGCTCGCCCGATGGTTCGTCGACAGCGGAGGCGTTCAGGCCAAGCGGATGGTCCAGCACGGCGCTCCTTTGCCTGTTTGGGCCATGGGCGATACGCGGCCAGCCTCTTCTCCCGCGTCGCTCGCACCGGGTGAGGGCCGCGGACACGTTGCTTATGGCCTGCCATTCGGTCGCATTGAAGCCCGGACTTTGCTGGCCCTGATGCAGCGCTTAGGCGTTACCGGGCTGCGCCTGACGCCTTGGCGAGTGCTCCTTGTCGAAGGTGCATCCTTGCTCGACGTTCCCGGCCTTTCGACTGACCCTGCCGACCCGTTGCTGCGCGTCGATGCCTGCCCCGGAGCGCCCACATGCCCACAAGCCAGCGTGGAGACGCGCGATCTGGCGCGCCAGCTCGCGCCGGTCGTGCGGGGGCGTCTGCATGTCTCCGGCTGCGCGAAGGGCTGCGCCAGTCCGCTGCCTGCCGATGTGACGGTGACGGGCCGCAGCGGGCGCTACGATCTTGCTTTCGGTGCCCGTGCCGATGCCGAACCGCTGTACCGAGGGCTGGACAGCGCCGAAATTCTCGCCCGCCTTGGAGCTTCCTGATGCCGCATGTCTACGAGAAGGACGGCGCCGCGATCTATCGCCAGTCCTTCGCCATCATCCGTGCCGAGGCCGATCTCGCGCGCTTCGATGCCGAGGAAGAGCCTGTCGCGGTACGGATGATTCATGCGGCAGGCATGGCGGGGCTCGAGGCGTATATCCGTTTTTCGGACGGTTTCGCCTTGGCTGCGCGCAAGGCGCTGGTCGCAGGCGCGCCGATCTTGTGCGATGCGCGCATGGTGTCCGAAGGCGTGACCAGAGCGCGTCTGCCTGCCGACAACCGGGTGATCTGCACACTGGCGAACCCCGAAGTGCCGGAAATGGCGCGCGTCATGGGCAATACGCGCTCTGCCGCCGCGCTGGAATTGTGGCGGCCGCATCTGGCAGGCGCAGTGGTGGCCATCGGCAATGCGCCTACGGCATTGTTTCACTTGCTCAACATGCTGCAGGACCCAGCTTGCCCACGCCCGGCGGCGATCATCGGCTGTCCGGTGGGCTTTGTGGGAGCTGCCGAATCCAAGGACGCCTTGTGGGCGGAGGCACCTGTTCCCTGCTGCATCGTCGCAGGTCGCCTTGGTGGCAGCGCTATCACCGTCGCCGCAGTCAACGCCCTTGCGAGCCGCGCCGAATGAGCGGGTCAGAGAAGTACGGGACGGTTCACGGCGTCGGCCTTGGTCCCGGCGCGGAAGACCTCATGAGCGTGCGCGCGGATCGATTGGTGCGCGGCACCCGGCAGATCGCCTATTTCCGCAAGAAGGGCCGCTCCGGCCACGCTCGCCGCATTGCGCAGGGTCTGCTGCGCGCCGACGCGGTCGAGATCGCCATGGAATACCCGGTCACCACCGAGATCCCACTGGCCGATCCGCGCTACAACGCCTGCCTTTCGGACTTCTATGCCGAATGCACCGACCGGCTGCTGGCGGCGACCCGCAGCGGTGAAGACGTAGTGGTGCTGTGCGAAGGCGATCCGTTCTTCTACGGATCGTTCATGCACCTTCACAGCCGCCTGTCGGGCCAGATTCCGGTGGAGGTAGTTCCCGGAATCACCGGCATGGCGGGCGCATGGAACGCCACGGGCGTGCCGATCACCTGGGGCGATGATGTGCTGACGGTGGCGATGGCGACGCTGCCCGAAGAGGAACTGGTGCGGCGCATCCGTGATACCGATGCCCTTGTCGTCATGAAGATCGGCCGCAATTTGCCCAAGCTGCGCCGTGCAGTAGCCGCAGCCGGGCGCGAGCAGGCCGCATGGCTCGTCGAACACGCCGCAATGCCGGGGCAGAGCGTAACGCGACTGGTCGATGCGCAAGAGGTCGCGCCTTATTTCTCGATCCTGCTGATCCACGGACAGGGGCGGCGTCCATGACAAGGGCTGTCGAGCAAGGATGGGTTGCCGTCGTCGGGCTAGGGCCGGGCAACGAGGCTTTGGTGACGCCCGAAGTGACCGCAGTTCTGGCCGATGCGACTGACGTGGTCGGCTACATTCCCTATGTTGCGCGAGTGGCCCCGCGTCCGGGGTTGACGCTGCATCCTTCCGACAACCGCGTGGAACTGGACCGGGCAGCGTTTGCGCTCGATCTTGCAGTGCGGGGGCGCAGGGTTGTCGTTGTGTCCTCCGGCGATCCGGGGGTTTTCGCCATGGCCTCTGCGCTGTTCGAGGCACTGGAAGCGGGGCCGCAATTGTGGCTTGACCTCGACATCCGTGTGCTGCCGGGGATTACCGCCATGCTCGCCGCTGCCGCGCGGGCCGGTGCGCCGCTGGGGCATGATTTCTGCGCGATCAACCTCTCCGACAACCTCAAGCCGTGGGGCGTGATCGAGCGACGCCTGAGATTAGCGGCGGAAGCGGACTTTGCCATGGCGTTCTACAATCCGCGATCGCGGGCAAGGCCGGAGGGCTTCGCAAGAGTTCTGGAAGTGCTGCGCGACGCCTGCGGCCACGAACGCCTCATCCTGTTCGCCCACGCAGTGTCTACGCCGGAGGAAACGCTGCGGATCGTCCCACTGGGGCAAGCCCGCGCGGATATGGCGGACATGCGCACCGTGGTGATCGTCGGGTCGAGCCGCACGCGATTGATTGAACGACCGGGGCCGCCGATTCTCTACACGCCGCGTTCGGTTCCGGACAATGGCGTATGACCGATCCAGTCGAGCACCTCTCCTGGGCGGAGGAACTCGGTGCGGGCGGGCAGCTTCGGCCGCTCGATCATCAGCACCGACAAGCCGAGATTGCGTGCGGCAACCAGCTTGGCCTCAGCGCCGCTGCCACCCGCGTTCTTGCAGACCACAAGGTCGATCGCATGGTCGCGCAGAAGGCGGGTGTCATTATCGACGGTAAACGGCCCGCAATCGACGACGAGGGTATGATGGGGCAGGGCAGGGGGCTGGCTTGGCGTATCGACGAAACGCAGCAGATAGTGGTGCTCTGGCCGGGCGCCGAAAGCCTCCACATGCATCCGGCCAAGGGCGAGCATAATCCGACGCGGCGGTCCGGAAAGGGCTTCGACGGCGCTGGCAATATCAGGCGTGCTGCTCCACTTGTCCCCCGGTGCCGTCTGCCAAACCGGACGGGTGAGCGCGGCATGAGGAACTCCCGCAAGACGCGCCGCCTTCAGAGCATGCACGCTCATTGTCGCGGCGAAAGGGTGAGTGGCGTCCACCAGATGTGTCACGCGATGTTCGCGCAAGTATGCGGCCAGCCCGGCCACGCCCCCAAAGCCCCCGATGCGCGTTGGTACGGGCTGGGCGCGCGGGTTCTCCGTGCGTCCGGCATAGCTCAGCATGACAGTAATGCCATGCTCGGCCAGCAGGCGGGCGAGGGCGCTCGCTTCGGTGGTGCCGCCCAGCAGCAGGATATTCGGCATGGCTGACACAAGCGCTTCCCCCTGGTTGACCATCGTGGGCATCGGCGAGGATGCGGCGGACGGACTGAGCGCGGCAGGCCGCAAGGCGTTGGAGCAGGCGGAACTGGTTATGGGCGCGGCCCGCCACCTTGCCCTGCTGTCGGGCCTTAGTGCGCCAAGCCGACAATGGCCAGTGCCCTTCAGCGATGGCTTGCCGCTTCTGACGGCAGAGCGCGGGCGCAAGGTGGTGGTGCTTGTTTCCGGCGATCCGTTCTGGTTCGGCGCAGGGAGCAGCCTGACGCGCGATCTCGATCCGGGCGAATGGATCGCGCATCCGGCTCCCTCGACTTTCGGACTGGCGGCGGCGCGGTTGGGCTGGGCGTTGCAGGACTGCGCCTGCCTTGGCCTCCATGCCGCGCCGGTGCAGCGGCTGCGTCCTCACCTTGCGACGGGGCGTCGCCTCTTGGTGCTGGTGCGCGATGGTGGCGCAGTGGCAGAGCTGGCCGGCTATCTGGTCGAACGTGGTTTTGGTGCCTCCACGCTTCATGTGCTGGAAGCGCTGGGTGGTCCGCGCGAGCGTGTGCGCAGTGTCGCCGCGCAGGCGCAGCATTTCGATGACATCCAGCATCCGGTGGCGGTAGGCATCGCCGTGGCCGGAGCAAGATGCGCCTTACCGGTGAGCAGTGGGTTGCCCGATGATCTCTTCGATCATGACGGCCAGATCACCAAGAGTCCGTTACGGGCGCTGACGTTGAGCGCATTGGCACCTCGCCCCGGCGAGCACTTGTGGGACATCGGGGCAGGGTCCGGTTCTGTTTCCATTGAATGGCTTCTGGCGCACCCGGCCAACACGGCCTGCGCCGTCGAGGCAGACAGCATGCGGGGCGAGCGTGCGAAGGCGAATGCTCTGGCTTTGGGCGTGGATCGCCTGAAACTCGTCCTTGGCCGTGCGCCGCAAGTATTGCCACAAGGACCTTCGCCGGACGCAGTTTTCGTTGGCGGGGGCTTGTCGGACACGTTGCTCAAAGGCTTATGGCAACGCCTTCCTACTGGCACAAGGCTGGTTGCCAATGCTGTCACGCTGGAGTCCGAAGCCTTGCTCGCCCGCTGGCATGGAGAGCGAGGCGGCACTCTTCTGCGCATAGAACTGGCAGATGCCGCGCCGCTGGGTTCCCGCCGAGGCTGGCGGTCCCGCTATCCGGTTGTTCAGTGGAGCGTGGCGCTGTGATCGTCGCAGGGTTCGGCTTTCGTTTGGAGGCCGATGTCTTCTCGCTGATATCGGCCTATCAGCAGGCGCGCGAAGGCGTTCCGCCGGTCACGCATATCGCTACCGTGGCCGACAAGGCGCAGGCTCTTGCCGAATTGGCCAACCTGCTGGACTTGCCGGTAATCGCCGTACCGCCTGAACGACTGACCCAAGTCCACACCCTGACCGTTTCCACTGCCGCACAGGCCGCAAGGGGCGTGGGAAGCGTCGCCGAAGCCAGCGCGCTTGCCGCTTTCGAAGGCGCCGCCGCGGCTTTGGCAGGCCCCCGCCACATCTCACGCGACCGCATGGCGACATGCGCCATAGCTATGGGAGTTTCCGAATGACCGTTCATTTCATCGGCGCCGGTCCCGGCGCGCCTGACCTTCTGACACTGCGCGGCAGGGACCTGATCGCGGCCAGCCCAATTTGCCTCTACGCGGGGTCGCTGGTGCCTGCGCAAGTGCTGGAGCATTGCCCGCCGGGCGCGCGCATCGTCAACACCGCGCCAATGGACCTCGATGCCATCATCGCCGAGATCGCCGAGGCTCATGCGGCGGGACACGATGTTGCGCGGCTGCATTCGGGGGACTTGTCCGTGTGGTCGGCGATGGGGGAGCAACTGCGCCGCCTGCGCGCGCTGGACATTCCCTTTACCGTCACACCGGGAGTACCGGCCTTCGCCGCTGCGGCCGCCGCACTCGAAGCGGAGCTTACGCTTCCTGCACTGGCGCAATCGCTCGTCCTGACCCGGACCCCTGGCCGTGCGAGCACGATGCCGCCCACCGAAAACCTTACCAACTTCGCTGCGACAGGTGCCACGCTGGCGATCCATCTGTCGGTCCACAATCTTGAGCGGGTCGTGGCCGATCTTGCGCCGGTCTATGGCGCCGATTGCCCTGTCGCGGTCGTGTGGCGGGCAAGCTGGCCAGACCAGCGGATCGTGCGCGCAACGCTGAAAACGATCGAGGCCGCCGTCGCCGGAAGCATGGAGCGGACCGCGCTGATCCTCGTCGGGCGCGTACTGGCGGCGGAGGACTTCGGCGAAAGCAGCCTCTACGCCAAGGATTACGACCGCCGCTTTCGGCCGCAGCATGCCGGGTCGCGCTATGCCGGTTCCGTCGAGTGATCCGGCTTGATCTCATCGGCATCGGCACCGGCAATCCCGAGCACCTGACCGTTCAGGCGATCCGCACCATGAACGGGGCGGACCTGATCCTGCTGCCACGCAAGGGTAGCGAGAAATCCGGCCTGCTCGATGTGCGGCGCACCATTTGCGATGCCGTACTGACCCAACCGGTGCGCGTGGTGGAATTCGACCTCCCGACCCGCGATGCCGGGGGTGAATACATCAATGCCGTGCAGTCGTGGCATAATGCCATCGCCGCAGCCTGGGCAAAGCAGATGGCGCTGCATCTGCCTGAAGGCGGCAGGCTGGCCTTGCTGGTCTGGGGGGATCCCTCGCTTTACGACAGCACCCTGCGCATCGCGGGGCGGCTTATCGGTGGCGGCATGGCGATTGACATTCGCGTGGTGCCGGGCATCTCCAGCCTTCATGCGCTGACGGCGGCGCACGCCATTCCGCTGAACCAGCTGGCCGAAGCTGTAACGATAACGACTGGCCGGCTGCTACGCGCGCACGGATGGCCGGGCGATGCCACGTCCATCGTCGTCATGCTGGACGAAGGCGGGGCGTTCCAGACGCTGGATGGCTCGGAGTTCGAGATATGGTGGGGCGCTTGTCTCGGGATGGAGCATGAGGCATTAATATCGGGGCGGCTGGCGCAGATCGGTGATGACATCATGCAGCGGCGATCCGCACTACGCCAGGAACATGGCTGGATCATGGACATCTATCTTCTGCGCAAAATTGCCTGAGGCCTGCATTGGCGTCGGTTTCAACCGTTCACGCAACGCAAGAGTAGCCGTATCAAACCCAGCAATTCTTGCCCGTCGCTCAACACCGGTCGGTCGCCATCTCGCCAACCTGGGTATCCAGAGAGGGTAAGCGGACCGACTGTATCTGGGTGGGAGAAACTGGCTGTTGTACGGCACAATGGGTCGCTAGAGAAAGGGCGGGGTCCGCACTATGCGATGATCTCACGCCCTTTGAGCGTAGTGCGATGCATGACGCGGCCCGCCGCCTCCGTGTAGGGATGGGATCGGTGGAGAAGGCCGGGGTTGTTGAAGATCACGAGGTCGCCCTTTTGCCAGCGGTGGCGATAGGTGAACGGGGCGGAGGTGGCCCAGTCGAGCAGGTCGTCGAGGAACGCCCGACCTGCATCCCGATCCATCCCCACCATGGTGTCGGCAGTGGAGCCGATCAGGAGTGAAGTGCGACCGTCCTTCTGGCGCCAGACAAGCGGATGTTCGGTTGGCGGGAAGATGCTGTCCCAACGGGCATAATCCGCATCGCTGGGCTGCGCGTACATGAGGCGGCCGACGGCCGCGAGGCAATGGACGACGCGCTTGCCTTCCAACTCGCGCCTGCGCTCCTGCGGCATGGCATCCCATGCGGCGAAGAGATTGGCGAATTCGGTGTCACCGCCCGCGGCTGGCGGGCTTTCACATTTCAGCAGCGTGGCCTTGCCCGGCGTGTCGTACACTGTGCCGTCCATGTGCCAATAATCATTGCCTTTCACATAATCGAGCTGCGTCGTGTCGTCTTTGTCGAGGGCGATGCGATATATGCCCTTGTCGCTGGCGGCGGAACTGTCCGCAGTGACGGACAGGTCATGCTGGTCGCCCATCGCGGCAGTAAAAGCGGCGAAGGTCTCGTCGCTCATATGAATCTGCGGGAAGACCAGCACATTATAGCGGTTGAGCGCCTCCAGCACTTTCTCGGACACGCCGGGCGCCAGGACATCTTCAGCGCGGACGTGGACGAAGGCGCCAAGGCCGGAGGTGATTGGTTCGATGGCGAAAGACATGTTTTTCGCTTACCTTTATAACCAAGCTTTGATCTGCTATTGAACACGTGTTTAGTAGTGATCAACGATCTGTCAACGGGGTAGAGTGAGCGAGAAGAAACGCATAAGGCGCGAGCCCGCCGAGACGAGGACGCTGATCCTTGACGCCACTGAGGCGTTGATGCGGACAGAGGGTTACGCCGCCGTCAGTACGCGGCGCGTTGCAAAAGAGGCGGGGCTAACAGCATCGCTCGTCCATTATTATTATCCGGAAACGCATGATCTGTTCGTGGACCTGCACCGCCGCATGACCGAACGGCAGGTGGCGGAGCTGGGCCAGATACTGTGCTGCGGCGATCCGGTGACGGCATTGTGGGAATATCAGGCGGGTTGGGCACAGTCCGCGCTGGGCGTGGAGTTCATCGCGCTTGCCAATCACCGCAAGACGATCAAGCCGCTGATCGCAGTTCGCACCGAGGAAGCGCGCGACGTGCAGGCGGCGGCGTTGGCGGGTGCGCTGGAGCGCGCGGGCGTGGACAGCGCTGTGCTGCCGCCAGTGGCGCTGGCGATGATGCTGGTCGGTATCGCGCGCGCATTGGCGAATGAGGAGCGTGTCGGCATCACCCGAGGCCACGCCGAGGTGCGAGGCTTCGTGGACTGGCTGCTGGCGTGGTTGCGGGACGGGAACTCGCTCACCTGAGGCGGCGGCAGATGGGGCGGATGTGCCGCATACCTTATCAAAAATTAGCCTGCCTTCGCCATGCTAGGTGGCATCGTTTCACTGAGCAGGGCAAGCGCACCTACTGACGTAAAGGCGCGGCGGTCCAGGGGAAAGGCGCTCGAAGTCATGGCTTCGAAAATCCTGTCGCTTGGAAGTATGCAGGCGATGCATGGGGATGCGGGCCAACGTCCCACAATCCCCATGCCTCGTTCATATCTTGGTTAGGGCATCAGCACGGTGTCGACCACGTGGATTACACCGTTCGACTGCATGACGTTGGCGATGGTGATCTTCGCCTTGCCGCCCTTCGCGTCGGTGAGCCACCAAGCTCCAGCCTTGTCCTTCCAGGCGGTCAGATTCTCGCCCTCGACCGTCTTCAGCATGGCTTTCCCGCCGTGGGCCTTGGCGTTGGCAGCGATGCCGGCGACGGTCATGCGTCCCGCGACGACGTGATAGGTCAGGACTTTCATGAGCATCGCCTTGTTTTCAGGCTTCAGCAGCGAATCCACGGTGCCCTTGGGCAGCTTGGCGAACGCAGCGTTGGTGGGCGCGAAGACGGTGAACGGACCAGAGCCGCCACAAGCAGGTTTTGTTCGATGCTGGCGAACGTCAAGCCGACCACGAAGCTGCCCTTCTGGTTTTCGAACGCGCGAGGCAGGCGCATTCGCAAGCGATCTTCGGCCAGGCTCAGGCAAGGGTGAGTCCGACGGGGCGCGCGCATTTGCAAATGCCACGCAAGCGGTCGAACTGGCGCAGAGTGCCCGCGAAAAGGCTGCAGCAACCGCGCTCGATGCGTAGGCCCGCGATGACGAGGCGGTGACAGCGGCTGAGACGCGCGAAGGCGTGTTTATTTCAGCGCAGGCAAGCGTTCTCGCGCAGCGCTTGCAAGTTGGGGCACCCGTGCCCAGTATGCGGCGCAAGCGAGCATCCGGAACCCGCACATGGCTCAGGAGATGCAACCGCCTTCGAAAACCCACGATGTAACGGGCGTAGACATCGATCACGAAGGCGACGTAGACGAACCCCGCCCAGCGTTAGGGCGGAGACCCATAGCATGTCCGGCGCCGGGACATGGAACTGGCGGTTGACTTGGTCCAGCGGTGCGCGGTTCCGCCTTGTCGGCAAACGTCGTGAGCACCGGCTTGCCCCTGATCACCCCCTGCTGACCAAGATTCCCGCCTGCGCGGGGATGACTAGTTCTTATTCGGACAGAATGGAGGGTTAGAAGCCCTTCCCGCCCAGCTTCCACGTCATCTGCAGATAGATCGAGCGGCCGACGCTGTCGAACCAGCTGATGTCATAATAGGGATAGCTGGCGTAGGTATTGTCCGTCACCGGATTGGTATCGAGCACGTTGTTCACTGTCAGCGAGCCGCGCAAGTGGTCGGTGAAGTCGTACTGGACGCTGGTGTTGAACAGGTAGCTCGCCTTGATGTAGGCGTCCTCGTCATAGTTGGGCAGCTTGCCCAGCCGCGTTCCCGACACCGTCCAGGTCAGCTGTCCGAGGTTCCAGGTCACGCTTGCGGTCGATTTGTCACGCGGCAGGTAATAGCCGCTGTCGTAGGCCAACTTGTTGATCGAAGCGTCACCCGGATATTGGCGGAAGCTGTGCTTGAACACATGCGTGTGCGAGGCCGAAAGCGAGAACGTGCCGAAGTCAGCAGTCGGCAAGTTGGCGTGGATCGCCACGTCAATGCCGCTGGTCTTCTCGTGCGCGATGTTGATCGGGTTGACCGAGACGGAGTCCAGTTCACCTTCGCTCACCCCGCTGGTGAAACGGTGCACACGGGCAAGCGCATCCTGACAGGTGGGCGAATTGATATCGACCGCGCTGCCAGAATTGGTCTCGCCGATGCGGCAGTCGGCCTCGTCGCGCAGCAGTTGGTCGATCGAGAGGTCCTGCACCTGGTTCGACAGCGAGACGCGGAAGTAATCGACCGAAACGTCAAACATGCGATGCGGCTGCCAGACTATGCCGGCATTGATCGACTTGCTGGTCTCGGGCTTGAGATTCCGGTTGCCGTTGCGCTGGGCGACGATGCCCTCGTCCGAATAGGAGCAGTCGCCGATATCCTCGTCGGGCTCCTCGGTGCGGCACAGGTAGTAATCGGTGCCCGAGGGGTGGGTATTGCCCGGACCAGTGAAGACGTAATGCAGGTCGGGCGCGCGGAAGCCGGTGCCATAGGCGGCGCGAAGCAGCAGCGTGGACATCGGGCGGATCTCGACGCCGCCGTTGTAGGTCAGCTTGCCGATGGTGTTGCCCGCAAAGCGGAAACCGTCATAGCGCGCCGCACCCGACAGCTGCAGGAAGGTCGTCACCGGCACGCGGACTTCGCCGCCCAGCGCCCAGTGGCTGCGCGAACCGTGGCCGTCGCTGTCCTTGAGGCCATAATAATAGTCGGTCAGCGCCAGCGGATCGGGGTTGAGATCGTAGCCCTGCTTGCCGCCTTCGGCGACCACCGCGAAACCCACCGGCCCCGCGGGCAGATCGAACAGACTGGTGCTCGTCAGCGTGGCCTGCAGGTTGTCGGTCCAGCTCTTGGGCCGATAGACCGAGTAGGCGGTGATGCTGTCGAATTCCGAGCGGGTCAGCGGGTTGTAGAGACGCGAGGGATCGGCGTCGAAGATCGGATAGCCGCTGTCCTCGTCGGTGCCAATCTGCTCGCCCAAGAACAGCGCGTTCGCCTTCGACGCGATGACCTGCGGGAATTCCACCTTGGCGCGGTATTCGCTGTGGTTGAACGAGACCTCGTAGGACCACTTGTCCGACAGCTTGCCCTTGATGCCCGGCGTCACGCTGAACGTGGTCTGGCGGTTACGGGTCATGGTGTTAGCAAAACCGCCCGACTCCTCGGGCGTGAACTGGCGATACCAGTCATCGAGGCGATTGTCATAGGCGTTGTAGAACGTGGTGTCGCTGCTGCCCGAGCTGTTCTGGAAACCCCAGTCCAGCACGTCGGACATCAGCGCCACCTTGCTGATGCCGAACTGCGCGTCGATGAACAGCTCCGCCTTGTCGGACAGTTCATATCCGGCCGAGGCATAGCTGTTGAAGCCCTCGCGCCGCGACAGCACGGTGCCATAGCCGATCGAGGTGTTGCTGCCGCAGAAGTAGCCCGGACCGTAATCCTCAAGATTGTCATCGTAGGCTCCGTAGCGCGGACGCGAGGCGTAATAGGTGGAGCCACCGTTGAGATAGGACAGGCCCGCGCAGGTCGAGGCGCCCGGATCGACGTATTCGTCCGCATCGGGATCGTAGCGCAGGAAAGTACGGCGGGCGAGCGTGCTCGACGTGGTCGGGTTGTCCGCCGTGCTGTCCTGGATCTTGCGCTGGTAGGCCCACAGCGGACGCTGGAGCATGTATTCAACGCCGCCCACGATGTGGAAGCGGTCAGTCGACCAGCCGCTCGTCACCGAAAGGCGGTGCGACATGCCGCCGCCGTGCTCGGTGCGGCCGTGGCGATAGTCGATGGTGGTTCCGTCCACCTTGTCCTTGAGCTTGAAGTTGATGACGCCCGCGATCGCGTCCGAGCCGTAGATGGCGGACGCGCTGCCGCTCAGCACTTCGACCTGCTCGATCAGGCTGACCGGGATGTTCGAGATGTCGGTGAAGTTGCTGCGGCCCTGGAACGGCAGCGGGAAGTCGGCGATGCGGCGACCGTTGACCAGCACCAGCGTGTGGTTGGGGCCAAGCCCGCGAAGGTCCACCTGCTGCGCGCCGGGGGTGAAGCTGGCGCCGCTGAACGACTGCTGGCTCTGCGTCTCGCCGCCGTTCTGAGTGACGGCGCGCAGGATGTCGGGAACGCTGGCGTAGCCGTTCTGCAGGATCGTCTGCGAATTGATCACCGTGACGGGCGCGGGCCCTTCGCTGGAGACGCGCGGGATGCGCGATCCGGTAACGATGATCGAGCCGCTTTCTTCCGCGGCAGGCTCGGGCGCGGTGCCGAGTTCCTGCGCCATGGCAAGTGCGGGCGAGCACATCGCGGCGATGCTGCAACCCAGCGTCAGAACATGACGGCGACGGCGCGAACCAGAATTCATTGAGCCCCCATGAGCCGGTGGCGGACCCGCCCCCTGCGCGCCCCATTACCCGGCCTTTCGCTTGAGAAACCACATTTTGCGGAAATTCTCAATCAGTTTGACATTTTGTTGCCACATATTGCAGTCTGCTGTGCGCAAAATGTCGCAGGTCCTTCGGGACGCCGATTGTCCCGAAAGGCCTTACGGATGAAGTTCTCCTCGCCCTGCAAGCTCGCCAGTGTTCTCTTCCTCGGTGCCGGAGCCGGTGCCCTGTTCGCCGCCGCGCCTGCGCTCGCCGCGCCTGGATATAAGCGTTACGTGTTGGGCGATGTCGATGCGTCCGCCGCCACGACGCACGAAGGCGGGCTGCTGCTGATGGGCGGCGGCGATCGCAACAACGATGCCATGAAGTGGTTCTTCGGCCATGCGGGCGGCGGCCATATCGTCATCCTGCGCGCCTCGCTGGGCGGCCAGATCGGCGAGGAATTCTACAAGCAGATCGGCGGCATCCGCTCTGCCGAGACCTTCGTATTTACCGACCGCAAGGCCGCCTACGATCCGAAGATTATCGCCGCGCTGCGCCGCGCCGACGGCATCTTCATCGCGGGCGGCGACCAGTCGCGCTATGTCCGGTACTGGCGCGGCACCCCCGTGGCAGAGGCGCTGGACGCCCATGTCGCGTCGGGCAAGCCGCTGGGCGGCACCAGCGCGGGCCTCGCGATGCTGGGCGAGAAGCTCTACGGCGCGATGGACGGCGGCAGCATCACCAGCGCCGAGGCCCTGCCCGACCCGCACGGGTCAGCCAACACGATCGAGAGCGATTTCCTCCACGTCGCCGCGCTCAAGGGCGTGATCACCGACACCCATTTCAAGGAGCGCGACCGGCTGGGGCGCCTGTTTGCCTTCCTCGCCAAGGCGCAGGTCGGGCGGGCGCCGGACGATCCGGCACTGCTCGGCCTCGGCGTCGATGAAAGCGCAGCGATCGCGGTGGAGGCGGACGGCAGCGGGCGCATCTACGCCACCGCGCCCGACGGCGGCGCATGGCTGGTCAACGGGGACGGCCTGCGCGGCACAACGACCAGCGGGCCGCTGCAGGCCCATCGCGTGCGCGTGACCGGAATCGGTGCAGGCTCTGTCTTGCACCTGCCCTCGGGCAAGGTCGATGCGCCGACGTTCGTGCGCAACTATGCGGTGACGGGCGGCTCGCTGGTGCAGGTGCCGCTCTGGTCGCTCGCCATCCACGGCGGCGCCGGGGTGATCGAGCGCGGCGACCTGACGCCTGAAAAGGAAAAGGCCTATCGCGCCGGTCTGGATGCCGCCCTGCGCGCGGGCGCGGCAGTGCTCGACAAGGGCGGCGCCTCACTCGACGCCGTCGAAGCTGCGGTGCGGGTGCTGGAGGACGACCCGATGTTCAACGCCGGGCGCGGCGCAGTGTTCACTGCCGAGGGCCGCAACGAACTCGATTCCGCGATCATGGACGGCGCCACGCTGAAAGCCGGTGCCGTGGCGGGGATCACCCGCACTCGCCACCCGGTAGACGCGGCGCGCGCAGTGATGGACCATAGCCCGCACGTCATGCTGATGGGCGCGGGCGCCGATGCCTTTTCGAAAGATCAGGGCCTGGAGCAGGTCGATCCCTCATGGTTCCGCACCGAGGCGCGCTGGCAGCAGTTCCTGACGTGGAAAAAGACGCATCAGGCCGCGCTTGACCGTACTCACCTGTTCGGCACCGTAGGCGCGGTGGCGCTGGACGCGGATGGCAACCTTGCCGCCGCCACCTCCACTGGCGGCATGACCGGCAAGCGCTGGGGCCGCGTGGGCGATTCGCCGATCATCGGCGCGGGTACGTATGCAAAGAACGGCCAGTGCGCGGTTTCCGCCACCGGCTCGGGCGAATACTTCATCCGCGAAAGCGCTGCGCGGCAAGTCTGCGACCGGGTCGGCTATCTGAAGCAGCCGCTGGCCGAGGCCGCGCAGGCGACGATCATGGCGGTGGGCGCGATCGGCGGCGACGGCGGGCTGATCGCCATGGGGCTGGATGGCGCCCCTGCGTTTGCCATCAACGACCTTGGCATGTATCGTGGGTGGATTGCCGCAGGCGGTACGGCCGCAACGGCGATCTACGCGGATGAACGACCGGGAGATTGACTTGCAATCCGGCGTCCGGCTTGACGAAACCGACGAAAGCCTGCTGGCCCTGCTCCGGCGGGACGCCCGCCTGCCGATTGCGCAACTAGCCAAGGAACTGACGATCCCGCGCGGCCAGCTCTACTCGCGCCTTGCCCGGCTGGAAGAGGCGGGCATCGTCGCGGGCTATACCGTGCGGCTGGGCGAGGCTTATGCCGCAGGCCGTATCCGCGCCCACATGATGATCAAGACCGCCCCGCGCTGGCATCGCGAGGTGGAAAGCGCGCTGGAACATATTGCGCGGGTGCAGGCCGTCCACGCGATCAGCGGCGAATATGATATCATCGCCATGCTGGAGGCAGAAGACAGCCGCCATCTGAACGACCTGATCGACGATATCGGCATGCTGGAAGGGATCGAGCGGACCAGCACCAGCGTGATCCTGGCGACCAAGCTGGAGCGGTAGGAGCATTGCCTAGGTGTTTAAAATCCTCTTTCGAGGAGGAATCCCTCCGACTTCAATCAGATACTGGCTTGAGCCCCGCCTCGTGATCCTACCGGCGTCAGCCGGTCAGTCATTCAGATCGGGAAGGGCGGCAATTACTAGTTATATCGCCGGAACCTGTCATTCTGGAATCGGCCAGTCCGAGGTATCCAAAATGGGAAAGCTGCCGGTCCTCACCTGGTAGCGCAAAATTCGCTGCAGAACGACCGGGAAGGGTCGGACTTAAAAAAACTCGCCTTTCTTACGGCTGTCGAGGCTTTGCTACATTGTGGCCGAAAGGGTAGGTTTTAGTGCGGTTGAACCGGTTCGTGGGACCAAGCTGGCACTCACGATACTGCTGAATGGCGCGAACCGGTATAATCTCACCGGTCCTACCTGCCGCTCTACAAACTGCGGCTGTAAAACTAGCCGATCCTGATCAGTCTGAGCCTAGTGCCAAGACGGAAGCGATCCGTAGTAGGCTGGCAAGCCCGAGCCATCGAATACGAAGACCTTGATCACCGCGGTCACCCAAAGGCGGCCATACTATCGCCTGCGCGAGTTGGAATGGTGCGGCCGCCTGACAAACTACATCGACATCCATTTCTGAAAGCGGCCCATCGGCATGGCCCGGCTCATCCGGGAACGTGCAGGCGGGCGAAGTCGCCTTCGATCGAGCGATCCAGCATCTCCCGATATTCTGCAAAATAGAGCATGTCGGGCGTGATCAGGCCAAGCGGTGCGTCCTCCCCATCGCGCAGTTTGCGCAAGGCGATGGGGGCAGCGGCCGGCACCAGCTGCGAGCCATGGCCCACTTCGAGGGTCGTCAGGATGCCGAACAGTCCGCCATCGATCGTCGGGCGCGACAGGATGGCGAGGCGGTACTGCCCCTGCTCGTTGGTGACGAGATAGATGTGGCCCGAGAGGTTGGGCATGGAAATCTGACCGGCCTGCTCGAACCGGGAATCCGAACGGCCCGATTCAGCAAAGCCGAGGCAGGCTCTCTCCGCAACCCAGCGGATCGTCGTCAGGTATGCGAACAGGCCGCCTGCGGTGCCGAAGCTGGGCCGGACGGTGAGATAGCATCCCTCCAGCCAGGTCACGGCCGAGCGGGCGTAAGCCCCCATCGCCTCGGGCGCGACGTCAGCGCCGGTCGGCGCCACTGGCGCAGAGCCGGGACGAAGGCTGACGCCCAGCGCTTCCTCGATCCGCAGGAGTGTGGCGAGCGTGAAGGCCCGTTTGCCCGCCAGAGCTTTTTCCAGCGTCGATAGGCTGATGCGCGCCATGTCCGCCAGCGCCTGGCGCGACAAACGGCGCCGGGCGATTTCCTCGCGTACGCGCCGCGCGGTCTCGGCGCTTTCTACTGAGAGGCCCTCGGCGTCTGGCCGGTCATCTCCTAGGGTCGTGTCCATGCGTACATATGCGCACATATCCGCACATTGCGTCAATCCTTCCGCTAGTTTGCGTCGCCGTGCGCAAGGCTCGGCAGGAACCGGCTGAAACTGCTCGTGGCTGTGTGCACCGCCCTGCGCATAGAGGGTGGGCTCCCCAGTCGCAGGAGCCATCCGATGCCGCATTCACTCTCTCTCCGCCGCGCCCTGATCCCCGCCGCCGTGCTGGCCTTCGGGGCTCCCATTGCGCTTGCCGTTGACGCAACCACCGCGGCCGCTGCCGACGAGAGCGCCTCCGACGACGCTTCGGGCGATGAGGGGCCCGCCACCGGCACCCTGATGCTGCGTGGCCAAGGCATCGTCCGGAGCATGCCCGCCGTGCGCCTCGGCACTGACATCGACGTGACCGTGACCGGTCAGACGGCCCGCGTGCGCGTGGTCCAGGCGTTCCGCAACACCTCGGGCAAGTGGATGGAGGCCAGCTACCTTTATCCACTGCCGCAGGACGGTGCGGTGGATTCGCTCAGGATGGTGGTAGGCCAGCGCGTGATCGTCGGCCACATAGAACCCCGCGAAAAGGCCCGCGCCACTTACGAGGCGGCGAAAGCGAGCGGGCGCAAGGCGGGCCTCGTCGAGCAGCAGCGACCCAACATGTTCACCACCATGGTCGCCAACGTCGGCCCGGGCGAGACGGTGCTGATCGCTATCGAGTACCAGGCCCCGGTAGGCCAGGCCAACGGCACCTTCTCGCTCCGACTGCCGCTGGTCGCCGGCCCGCGTTATACACCGCCGCACACGCTGGGAACGGTGGATGCCGTCGCCGACGCCAATGCCGTCACCGCCGCCCCGGTGCTCACTCCGGGACTTGGAGAAACGGTCAACCCGACGTCGATTTCGGTCCGCCTCGCCCCCGGTTTCGAGGTCGCCAACCTCATCAGCCGCTACCACCGCGTCAATATCACCGGTCCACTCGGCGATCGCACGATCAAGCTGGACGGCAGAGTCCCGGCGGACCGGGACTTCGTTCTGGAATGGCGCTCCGCCTCCGCCGATCCGACACTTGGCCTGTTCGCGCAGCATACCGCCAACGGCGATTACGTGATGGCCTCGGTGACCCCGCCCGCCGACACCTCCTCGCTGCCGACACCTCCGCGCGAGATGGTGTTCGTGATCGACAACAGCGGCTCGATGGGCGGCGATTCGATGGAAGAGGCCAAGGCCAGCCTGCTCCATGCGCTGGGTACGCTGCGACCGCAGGACCACTTCAACGTGATCCGCTTCGACGATACTATGACTCGGCTGTTCGACCACAGCGTCGCCGCCACGCCTGACCAGGTCGATCTCGCCCGGCGCTTCGCCGGATCGCTGGAGGCGCAGGGCGGAACGAAGATGCTGCCCGCGCTCAAGGCGGCGCTGGCGGATGCCGCGACCGGTGGCGGCAGCGATCCATCCATCCTGCGCCAGATCGTGTTCCTGACCGACGGGGAAATATCCAACGAGCGCGAGATGGTAGCCGCGATCGGCGCCGATGGGGGCCGCAGCCATGTCTTCATGGTCGGTATAGGCTCGGCGCCAAACGACTACCTGATGGAGCGCATGTCGACGATCGGCGGGGGGCTCTACACGCATATCGGCGCCTCGGGGGAAGTCACCGCCAAGATGATGCCGCTGCTCGACGTGCTCAGTCATCCCGCAGTGCGCGACCTCTCCGTGCGGGTTGAAGGCGGTTCGCTCGAGCTCACCCCCTCGCGCCTTCCGGACGTCTATGCCGGCAGGCCGCTGGTGCTGGTGGGGCGTACCGACCACCTTTCGGGCACCCTGACCGTGAGCGGCACGATCGGCGGCAAGGCGTGGGAGCGACGTGTCGATCTGGCGAGCGCTCTGCCTAGCCCGGCCATAGAAAAAGTCTGGGCCCGCAGCCGCATCAGCGACATCGAGGCAGACCGCGCGCTCGGCAAACTGGAAGACGAACAGGCCGATGCCGAAGTCGAACGGATCGGCATGGAAAGCACCATCGTCACCAGTCGCACCAGCCTCGTCGCGGTTGACGAAACACCGTCTCGCCCCGCCGGCGCCCGTCTGACGCGTGAGGAACTGCCGATCAACCTGCCGGCGGGCTGGGACTTCGACACTCTCTTTGGCGAGGGCCCTGCCCCGGACGTCGCTGATCCACAAGGTTCAGGCGATAGCGCCGCGATGCAGGCTGCAGCGCTGGAACTGCCCCAGACAGGCACCGGCTTTCTCGGTCTGGTCGGACGGGGGCTGGCCCTCCTGCTCGCGAGCCTTGCCGGTTTCGCCTGCCTGCTGCGCCGGAGGGCGGCATGAGCCGCGCCGGCAAGCTTGCGCGCCGTTCGAAAGTGGCCCTTTGCGGGCACGGCGTCGCGGCGACCCTGTTGCTGGCGTTATGCCTGGGCGGAATGGTCGAAATCGGCAGGGGGCTGTACATACCCACCAAGGCAGCGGTCGCACAAGAACTGCTGGACCATGCCTTCGAGGCGAGTCTTGTCGACCACCGGCCTCGCAGGCCCTGGCCCTGGGCCGATACCGCGCCGGTCGCCCGTCTATCTGTTGCAAGGCTGGGCGTGACGCGCATCGTTCTCGGCGGAGGATCGGGCCAAGCCCTCGCTTTCGGCCCGACGCTGCTCCCGGCCGGCGCAATGCCAGGGCACGCCGGCACCGCCGTTATAGCCGCTCACCGCGACACCCATTTCAGATTTCTGCATGACATGCGCACAGGTGATTTTGTCACCCTTCAGACGCGCGAGGGGACGCTGCTGCGCTACCGAGTGACCGGTACGAGCATCGTGCGGTGGGACCGCTATGCTCCGCCGGATGATTCAATGGGCGAACGGCTTGACCTTGCGACCTGCTATCCTTTCGACGCGATCCGCAGCGGTCCCTGGCGCTATGTTGTCCATACCGAGTCGCTGTAAATGCCTTCCTTCCCGTACCGTTTACACCTAGCGACCCAGATTTGATCGTAAGCGATGTTCTCAGCCCACGGCGGTCCAGGGCATGAGATCGCTAACGGCGTTTGTTGGATGACCCTTAGCGAGCTTGGTGATCGCCTCGGTCAGCCAGGTATGCGGGTTGATGCCGGCGATCTTGCAGTTTTCGACCAGCGTGGCGATGACCGCCCAGTTGTCGCCGCCCTCGTCAGAGCCTGCGAAGAGCGCGTTCTTGCGATTGAGAGCTAGCGGACGGATCGACCGCTCGACGGTGTTGGAATCCATCTCGACGCGGCCGTCATCGAGGAACAGTGACAGGCCGGGCCAGCGGGTGAGCGCGTAGCGGATGGCATCGGCGAGCTTGCTTTTGGCGCTGACCTGACGAAGTCGTGCCTCGAGGTAGATGTGCAGATCATCCACGATGACGCGTGCCTGTTCGGCGCGCACGGCGCGGCGGTGCTCTGCCGAGGTGCTGCGAACCTCGTCCTCGATTGCGTAGGGCATGGCGACCCGGCGCAGTACCTCGGTCGCGACCGGTGAGCTATCGGCCAACTCGTAGAATTTACGCCTCACATGTGCCCAGCAGAAAGCCAGGCTCACCTGCTGTCGGCGCTTGGCCAGGGCGGCATAGCCGCCAAAGCCATCGACCTGCAGGATGCCGGCGAAGTCGCCCAGATGTGTTTCCGCCCGCTCGCCCTTGCGGTCGGGTGCATAAACATAGGCCACCATGGGCGGACCATCACCACCCCACGGTCGATCGTCGCGGGCATAGGCCCAGAGCTGGCCGGTCTTGGTCCGGCCCCGACCTGGATCGAGCACCGGTGCGGTCGTCTCGTCAGCAAACAGCCGCTCGGATCGTCGCAATCGCTCCAGGATATGATCGCGCAAGGGGCGCAAATACCAGGCCGCCCGGCCCACCCAGTCCGCCAGGGTCGAGCGATCCAGCTGGATGCCCTGACGGGCGTAGATTTGCGCCTGACGGTAAAGCGGCAGGTGATCGGCGTACTTGGCAACCAGCACCTGCGCGATCAGCGCTTCGGTGGGGATGCCACCCTCGACGATGCGCCCCGGGGCCGGCGCCTGGACGACCGCGCCCTCACATGAGCGGCAGCCGTAGCGCGGCCGGCGGGTGACCAGTACGCGAAAGGTGGTCGGCACGACGTCGAGACGCTCGGCTACGTCCTCACCGATCTGGTGGAGCGCGCCGCGACAGCACGGGCATGCCTTATCTTCGATGTCGACGACCTGTTCGATCCGCTCCAGATGAGCAGGCAGCGAGCCCCGGTTGGCCTTGCGCGGGCGATCCGCGGGTGCCCTGTTTGCCTTGTCCAGGGCGTGCTGCGCCTCGGCGAGAGCGGTCTCGACCTCCTCAAGGACAAGCTCGAACTGATCGGGGTCGAGCCGCTCGGAACGGCGGCCGAACCGATGCCGTTGCAGGGCTTCGATGATCGCCTTCAGGCGCTCGACCTCGGCCTGGAAAAGTTTGAGCGCATCAAGCTCGCGGACTTGTTTGAGTACGAGCGCGCGGAGCGCTTCGACGTCGCTGGGAAGGTCCGCTTCCATGAGCATGCAGGCAGTGAATCAGGAGCAGAACCCCGCGTCAACCGGCAATCTGCGGTGCAATCGGGCGGCGTCCACCATGCACCCGGCGCCAGTCCAGACCCTCGAGCAAGGCACCCAGTTGGGCTGCTGTCAGGCGCATCACGCCATCCTGGATCGCTGGCCACTTGAACCCGCCGGACTCCAGCCTCTTGGCCATCTGGCACAAACATGGGCTCGTCGCGCGGGGCCAGCTTGGCGGCTTCCATGGCGTAACGCAGCTCCCTGCGCCATGTGTAAAGCAGCGCCGTGCTGACCTCCCGCTCACGAGCAAAAGCCGCGACATTATCGCTGCGCTCCATCTCCGAGACCAACGCGAGCTTCTGTTCCAGTGTCCAGACGCGACGGCGGCCTGCCATCCCCGCGAGAACCTCGATCCGCCGCACAGGCTTCAGAGGCACTCCAATGTCGGTGTCCAATGCGGTCGTAAGGCGGGTCTCTTCCATCCTCCCACTTCAACCACAGCTTCGCGACAGGCAAGGTGGAGCCGGGACACCGCTTACCGATCATCGCGCACCCCCATGACATTTCCGCGCGTGACCGACGTGTCAGCCTGATCAATCGTTAGCGGCGCGCGCGGGTCATATTCGGGATGTTCGCGCAGCCAGAGGCTACCGCCGTAGGCGGCAAAGTCGATTATCCCGACGAGCACGTGAATACGGATGGGTGCGCGACTCAGCGCACGAACATGGAGGGCGTGGCCGAGAGCTGCGAAACCCTTTTTGCCCCGTCGCGCTTCTCGAAGCGCTTCTTGGGTGCACAGCCCCCCACGCCGGCGGCGATCAGGCCGACGGGACCGAGGCGGCGCAATGCCGACATCGCCGCGACGCCCAGGATGGCGCCGCCGGTTCCATCTACGTCGCGCATGTGCTGGGCGACCTGACTACCTGCAATCGCACCGAGGATACTGCCGAACAAATATGATCTCCTTTGGAGAAGCAAAGGCCGGCGAGGGCGATGGTTCCGACGCTTGCTAAGGATTCTTCTTCGCAGTGCCGTTGCCGACGTCGTCGCGCGGCTTGCCCTTCGACGTGCGCTGGGCGCTGGCGTTGGCGCCAGCAAGAACAGGCCCGCAGGCCGCAGACTTGGCATCGCCTGGATCGATGAAGGCGAGCAGCCCGGCCACCGGAGTCGCCACGATTGCAAGGCCGAGACCGGCACCCGCGCGGCCGATAAGTTGCGGGGTGATGACCTGCAGCTTAGGCTCGGCGAAATGCCCGCCCAGACCAACGGGCGACTGGCCGGAGAACAGGCTGATCTTCTTGCCGTCGGCGCGAAAGGCCATGTCCACCGCCTCGGTGCCGAAGCTGAAGCCGCCGCGCCCGGTGACGACGTTTTTGCTGGTATCGATCAGGATCGGATCGGCAACTGCCGTGCCGCTGCGGACGGTGAAGGCGAGCAGGCCGCAGTT
>NZ_BAAILP010000056.1:0-5524 GCF_054589055.1 Novosphingobium sp. 11B
TCCGCCGCCAGCAGTTCCAGCCGCTCGACTGTATCACCCAGCGTGCGCCAGGGCTCGTCCGATACCGCCGCCAGCGCCTCCGGCCTCGGGCCATCCCAGCGGTCCGCCATGCGGCAGTCGAGCGGGTCGAACCCCAGCGCGAAATCCTCGGCCATCGCCCGCAGCAGCGAGGCTTGCCCCGGCCCGTCATACCCGCGCGGCGTGCGTGCCAGCGCCACCAGCAGATCGCGCCGCAAGCGCCCCTCCGGCGATTGCCCGAAGACATGCAGCCCGTCGCGGATCTGCAGTTCCTTGAGTTCGCACAAATAGTTGTCGATCGCCGACAGCGCATCGTCGCCGTCACCCTCGGCCCCGGCGTCCTTGTCCAGTCCCTGCGAGCGGGCCAGGTCGATGATGTCGCGCCGTAGCCGCTCCAGACGGCGCGGGTCCATCCCGGCGGCGAGGTAGTATTCGTCCACCAGCGCCTCGAGGTGCTTGAGCGGCCCGTAGCTTTCCGCGCGCGTCAGCGGCGGCGTCAGGTGATCGATGATGACTGCACCGATGCGGCGCTTGGCCTGCGTGCCCTCGCCGGGGTCGTTGACGATGAAGGGGTAGAGCTGCGGCAGCGGCCCGGCGCAGATCTCGGGGAAGCATGTCGCAGAGAGCGAGATCGCCTTGCCGGGCAGCCATTCGAGATTGCCGTGCTTGCCCACATGCACCAGCGCTTGCGCGCCGAACCGCCGCCCCAGCCAGACGTGGAAGGCGAGGTAGGCGTGCGGCGGCGGCAGCGCCGGGTCGTGGTAGGTTTCCTTGGCGTCGATGTTGTACCCCCGCGCCGGTTGCACGGCGACGCAGACATTGCCGAAGCGGTGGACTGCCAGCCGGAACGCGCCGTCCTTCACGAAGGGATCGGCAGAGGGCGCACCCCAGCGCTCCAGCATCTTCTTGCGTGCGCTTTCGGGCACTCCGGCGAAGGCGGCTTCGTAGTCGGCCAGCGGCAGCGAAATCTCGCCGGGTCGATCCAGTGATGTGAGGTCGTTGGTCACCCCGCCGGTCATCAGCCGCATCAGCGCCTGCCCGTCCTCGGGCGCGCCGCCGGTATCGTATCCGGCGGCACGAAGGCTGGAGAGGATCGAGGCCGCGCTGGCGGGCGTGTCGAGGCCGACGCCATTGCCGATCCGCCCGTCGCGGTTGGGATAGTTGGCGAGCACCAGCGCCACCTTGCGCTGCGCGGGCACGGTACGGCGCAGGCTCGCCCAGTTGGCGGCGAGGTCTGCTACGAAGGCCACGCGATCGGGCGCGACGCGGGGGACGACGATGCCGCACTTCGTCACTTCGTCGAAGCGTTCGGCGGCCTTGAAGGCGACGGCGCGGGTGAACAGGCGGCCGTCGAGTTCGGGAAGCGCCACGTTCATCGCCAGATCGCGCGGGCCGAGGCCGCGTGCGGCGGCCTGCCAGTCCGCTTCCTCGACACCCGCGAAAGCGACCTGCAGGATCGGGCAGTCGGCGCGTTCGAGAACCCCGCCGACGCGCGGCTCGCCCGAGGACGAGGAGGCGAAGCTGGTGGCATTGACGATCACGTCGGGCGCGATCTCGGCCATCAGGCCGCCGAGCCAGTCGATGGCGAAAGGCTCTCGCAGCGCGCGGACATGGACGGCGGCGACGTTGAACCCGCGCATTTGCAATGCGGCGACCATCGCGTCCACGGCGTCGAGCGTGCCCGCGATCATCAGCGCGCGGTAGAATACCAGCAGCACGACAGGGGCGTCGGGGCGCCATGATGCGCGCAAGTCGGCCAAGCTCGGCCGATCCACGCCTTGCAGGTAGAGCCCGGCGTCGGCCACCGGCACCGGATCGTCCGGCTGGCCGCAGTCCGCGCCGATCAGCCTTGCGGCGGTGCGCAGGAACGACAGGGCATTGGCGCTGCCGCCCTGCCGCAGGTAGTCGCGGAGGTGCTCGACCGTCTCGGCGGGGAGGGTGGAGGCGACCGTCAGCGTCGGATCATCCTCACGCCCGTCGGCGATGGCGGCGAAGGCGATGCCCTTCTCGCGGGCGATCAGCGCGATTTCGTCGATGCCGTAGGGCCAGTAGCTCTTGCCGCCGAGCAGCACCACGCAGACGAATTTTGCGTGGGCGATCACCTTCTCGACGTAAAGGTCGACCGAATACGGGTGCCGCAACTGCAGCAGGTTGGCGAGGCGGACGCTCGGCGCGCCCTCCGGCAGCCCTGCCGCCGCTTTGGCGAAGCAGGCGAGTTCGCTGTCCGCCACCGTCAGGATGACGACGTCGCCCGGCGGCTGGTCGAGGTCGATCGCCTCCTCGCCGTTGGAGATCGTGCCCGGGGTGGCGGAAAGCAGGTGCATCAGGCGGCGCTCGCCGGGCTGACGGCAGTGCGAACCGCCCTGGATTGCTTCACCCGCTGCGCGGGTTCGCAATGACGGAGGAGGGGGGGAAGCCGCAGATCTTCGTTCAACGCCGGTTCGCCTCCCCACCGCTCGTCATTGCGAGCGCAGCGAAGCAATCCAGGGCGGTTTGCGCGGCTCTGGATTGCCGCGCTACGCTCGCAATGACGAAGGTTGGGGTACATGGTTGTGCTTACGCCGGGACCGAACCTAGCACACCCGCCAGCGCGGCTTCGATGGCCGCGCGGTCCAGCCCCTTCTGGCCGATAACCACCAGCTGCGTGCGGCGCGGTTCTTCGAGCTTCCACGCGCGGTCGAAGAAGTGCTGGATGCGCGGGCCGACGCCCTGCAGGACGAGGCGGCTGGGCTTGCCCGCCAGCGCGACCATGCCCTTCACGCGCAGCACGTCGTGCGCGGCGATCTGTTCCTTCAGGCCTACCAGCAGCGCGTCGAGATCGGCCACTTCGCCGCCGTTCAGGATGAAGGTGTCGAAGTCGTCATGGTCGTGATCGTCGGCCAGGCCGTCGATGTGCGACTTGCGGCTGTCGAGGTCGTCCTCGGCCGCCGCGACGATGCCGAGCAGCGCGGCGATATCCACCGCGCCGTGGTCCGCGCGCACGATCTTGACGCCGGGGCGCGTCTCGGCGGCGACGGTCTTCTCGACTTCGGCCAGCACGTCCGCATCAACGAGGTCGGTCTTGTTGAGCACCACCATGTCGGCGCAGCCCAGCTGTTCCTCGAACAGTTCCTCGAGCGGGCTGTCGTGGTCGAGGTTGGGATCGGCGGCGCGGGCGGCGGCGAGGGCTTCCTCGTCCGTGGCGAAGCGACCGGCGGCGACGGCATCGGCGTCGATCAGGGCGATCACGCCGTCCACCGTCGCGCGGGTGCGGATGTCAGGCCACTGGAAGGCCTTGACCAGTGGCTTGGGCAGCGCGAGGCCGGAGGTTTCGATGATGATGTGGTCGGGCGGCGTCTCGCGATCCAGCAGCTTCTGCATCGTCGGCAGGAAGTCGTCGGCCACGGTGCAGCAGATGCAGCCGTTGGCGAGTTCGAGGATGTCGTCCTCGGGGCAGGCTTCGTCGTTGCAGCCCTTGACCAGTTCGCTGTCGACGCCGACGTCGCCGAACTCGTTGATGACGAGGGCGAGGCGGCGGCCCTTTGCGTTCTGCAGAAGGTGGCGGATCAGCGTGGTCTTGCCGGCGCCGAGGAAGCCGGTGATGACGGTGGTGGGTACTTTGCTCAAGGCTCTCAACTCCCGCGCCGGCGACTTCTCGCGGCGGGGCGTACCGGCGCTTTCGCGCCGGCGCGGGGCAGGGGCGACGGACAGGCGCGAAGACGCCCGGCGACCTGCTCCGCCGCGGCCCCGGGCCGCATGCGTGTCGTCGCTCAGACGGTGAACCGTGCCGCGGCCATCCCCTGGACCAAGGCAAGAGCGACCAGACGCCGGCAGGTCTCCTGGCTCGCGGGTCACAGCTTGATGCACGGCCTTCCCGAAGCCTCGCATGTCGCAGCGTCCGGCCTCAGTGGCTGCCCGTCCCGCTGGGGACAGGCGATGTGCATCGCGCTCGCCGCTTACAGTTGCAGGGACAGCTGCGGATTCGAACGGCGAACCGTTCCCACCGCCTTCCCTTTTAAGCCCCTTGCGGGGCACCGGCGCGATCTTGTTCCCGGCGGATACCGGGAGGCAGGGGTGGGCGCAAGTGTTGGTTTCAGCGTGCCGGAAGGATGCGGGCGCGGCATTCTCCGAAACCGATGGAAACGAAGCCGTCAGCGGCGGCGGTGGCGGTGATGGAGATTTCGTCGCCGTCCTCCAGGAACGTGCGGGTCTCGCCACTGGCCAAGGTGAGGGGCGACTTGTCGCCCTGCGACAATTCCATGAGGCTGCCGAAACCCTCTCGCTCGGGAGCGGAAATCGTGCCGGTGCCGAGCAGGTCGCCGGGCGTCAGGTTGCAGCCGTTGGATGCATGGTGCGCGACCATCTGGTTCACCGTCCAGTACATGTTGGTCGCCGGGCCGTGGCTGAGGCGATGGGGCGGAAGCCCGGCCTTGCGCATGGCCTGCGTGGTCAGGTGGACCTGCAGCATGACGCCCAGCGCGCCGTGGGCCTGATCATCCGCGTCAGACAGATAGGGCAGGGGCTGCGGGTCGCCTTCCGGTCGGGGCGGCTGGGCCGCGCGGAAGGGCGCGAGGGCTTCGGGCGTGACGACCCATGGCGAAATCGTCGAGTGGAAGTTCTTCGACAGGAACGGGCCGAGCGGCTGGTATTCCCACCCCTGCACATCGCGCGCGGACCAGTCGTTGAGCAGGCAAAAACCGGCGATATGCTGCGCAGCATCGGTGATCGGAACAGGCTCGCCGAGGTCGTTGCCGCGGCCGATCCAGACGCCCATTTCCAGTTCGTAGTCGAGCCTTGCAGTCGGCGCGAAGATCGGCGCATCGGCCTCGGGCGGTTTGCGCTGGCCGGTGGGGCGCACGACCGGAACACCCGAGGGACGGATCGAGGACGCGCGGCCGTGATAGCCGATCGGCACGTGCTTGTAGTTGGGCAGCAGCGGGTTGTCCGGGCGGAACTGGCGGCCGATGTTGTTGGCGTGATGGATACCGACATAGAAGTCGGTGTAGTCGCCGATGCGCGTCGGCAGGTGCAGCATGCAGGCTTCGACCGGGTGCAGCATGGGCTCGATGACCGGCCGCCTGGCTTCGTCGCAGAGCAGGTCGGAGAGGGCATGGCGCAGGGCGCGGCGGTCTTGCGCGGGAATGGCCAGCAGGCGGGCCATGTCCGCATTGCTGCAGATTTCGGCGAGGTTTGCGGGGACGAGGCCTGCTGCGGCCAGTGCCCGGATGTCCAGGACCTGGTTGCCGATTGCCACGCCGATCCGCGTCGGTGTCTCTTCTGAGGTTGAGAACACACCGAAGGGCAGGTTCTGGACCGGGAAGTCGCGGTGGCCGTCGGCGCTGTCGACCCAGCTTTTGCGAGCGGGGTCATGGGTTTCGTCGATGGTCCACCAGTTCACAGGTCGCTCTCCATATTCTCTCGTTGTCCCGGACTTGATCCGGGACCGCTGGCCTTGAACAGTCCACCTTTCGATGAGCGCAGACCAGCAAGGTCGCATCTAAAGACCGCCAGCGGTCCCGGATCAAGT
>NZ_BAAILP010000057.1:0-11060 GCF_054589055.1 Novosphingobium sp. 11B
GGGGCGGCCGCCCCAGGTGTCCATGACTTCGGCCTTGTGCTCCAGTTCGCGGGGGCCCCGCGCGCCCTGTTCCTCGAACAGTTCCATGCCGAAGCTAAACTCGGCGCTGTTGCCGTCCGGGTCGAGGAAATAGAGGAACACGCTGGTCGAGGGCAGGTGACGGCCCGGCCCGAACACGATCGGCACCTCCGCGCCCTTGAGGCGGTTCATGGCCTGGCCGATATCGTCGATGTCGGTGACCATGAAGTTGATGTGGTGCAGCGTGTTGGCACCGGTCGGGCTCTGCAACAGGGCCAGGCTGTGATGCAGCGGATTAGGCCAGCAGCGCAGCCATTCGGCCATGCCCTCCACCCGGTCCGACACCGCGAAGCCGAGCGTCTCGACCCAGAAATTGTGCGCAGCACTCAGGTCATGAACGTTGATGACGACATGGCCCATGCGCACGATCTTGGTGAGCTGCGAGGCGAGCGGTTCGTCCGTCACCGCGAGGCCTGTGAAGAAGTCGATTTCCATGCCGGTGATAGGATCGGTGAAGCGCAGCGAACGGCGCACCTGCATGCGCGCGCAGGTCTCCGCGTCGGCCCAGTGGGGCGAGAGATCGAGGGTTTCGGCGATGGCATGGGCGCGGTCGAGATCGGCCTCGCTCTCCACCTCGAAGCCCACGGCGGCAAGGCCCGCCGGGCCTTCGCCCAGCACGATGTCGTAGGGCTTGTCGCCGCAGCGCAACCATGCCTCGGTCTCGTCGCGACGCGCCAGCGTCAGGCCGACGACGTCGCGGTAGAAGCCGATGCTGCGCTCCAGATCGGGCGCGTGCAGGCGGCAGTAGCCCAGCCGGGCGAAGCGAAGGGGATGGTCCATGGCGTCTCTCCCGCCGGTCAGAGGATGATGCTGATGCGCGCGTGTGGACGCAGCGCTTCCATGTCGAGGACGCACTTCTTGCCCGCGATGCGCAAGGCGCCGTCCCGCTCGACGATCTCGTGGATGTAGTGGCCGACGAAGGCGTCGCTGGTTATGTCCTTGCTGCGGTAGATGATGAACGAGGACCGCGCCCGGATCACCGCGCCGTCGCGGCGGACGCGCACGTTGGACACGATGTGGCGCACCTTCGATCGCGGGTGCTCGGAATGCGCGCCGATCTTGGACAGGCGCGACACCCGCTCGCGCATGCGCACGGCATCGTCGATGATGTAGAACAGCGAGGTGTCGGGATCGGCGGAATCGCCGTCCACGTCGCTGGGCGGCACATGATACCAGGCGTCTTCGGTGTAGAGCGCCAGCCATTCCTTGAGCCGCCAGCTGTCGAGCAGGTCGGCTTCCTCGAACAGCAGGTCTTCCACGCGCAGGCGCAGCATCAGGGTGTCGTCGATCATCTCAGGCATCGGCCATCACTTTCGCCGCCGTGACCCGGCGGTCCCATTCGCGCCAGAAGCAGCGCATCTGCGCCTCGTCGTCGAACGAGGGGGCGTCGGAGCGGATCATGCCCTTGGAGATGTCGTTGTAGAGCGCGTCCCCGGCGGTGGCGTAGCCCTGCTGGCACTTCTCGATCGCTTCCACGTCGTCGGGCGTCGCGAAGCCGCCGGGACCGAGGAATTCGGTGAAGTTGTAGAGCCGGTACTTGCGCCGCCACTCGCTTTCCTCGCGCGGGGCGAGGGCCCAGGCGTTGATTTCCATGTAGTCGGGCGCGGTGGGGAAATAGGTGCGCACGGTGATCGCCATGATGTCGTTCACCACCAGGTTGGGGAAGATCACCATGTTGCGGTTCTTGCGCGCAATACGGTCGGCGCGCGGGGCGCCCACGCGGCTGACGAGTTCGGCGTAGACGCCGTCGATCTCGGCCTTGCCTTCCTCGCCCCACAGCGGCACCCAGCTGGCGATCGGGCGGCCCCAGGGCGCGGAATACTCGACGACGGCGTGGCCGTTGCCGAGGTCGAACGCCTCGCCCGCCAGCGGCGTGGCGGAGAGGGCGCCGTTCGCGCTCTTGAGGTATTCGAGGTAGGTCGAGTGGTTGCAGGCGGCGTGGTAGCCGTCGAAGCTGTTTTCGGAGAGCAGCTTCCAGTTGCCGCGAATGGCGTACTCCTGCGTGCCGCCGACGATCTGCATGCCGCTGGCGGAATGCTCGGAGACCAGCTTGAGGTAGTCGCCCGCGCCCGCGAGATACGTCGCCAGATCCTCGCCGTCGCGGGCGAAGCTGATGAAGAAGAAGTCGCCGAAGCGCTCCATGCGCGGCACGTGGACCATCTGCTTCTGCGGGTCGGTCTTGAAGCCCTCGGGATAGCCCGAGGAGCCGGGCAGCGTCTTGAGGTGCCCGTCCGAACCGAAAGTCCAGCCGTGGTAGAGGCACATGAACGCGGGCGACTTGCCGCTGCGCTCGCGGCATACCGTGGCGCCGCGATGGGGGCAGGCGTTGAACAGCGCGTGGAATTCGCCGTCGCGGTCGCGGGTGAACAGGATCGGGCGCCGCGCCACCTTGCGCGTCACGAAGCTGCCGGGCGCGGGCAGTTCGGATGCGTGACCGAGGTACAGCCAGCAAGTATCGAATATCGCGGCATATTCCAGTTCGAACACCGCCCGGTCGGTGAAGACCCGGCGCGGCACGAGAAACCTGTTGGACGCCGGATCATCGATGATCCCGGTCGTTATCCTCTCCATGTCGTGTTGACTCCCGTATTGGCCCGGCTACAAGACGAATCAACAAACCGAGCACTTGGTTTGTAAGAAGCGATGAACCCGGGGTCAACACCCGGCAACGCGGGAGAGATCGATGGAGGCGAATGCGCGGCAAGATCTGGTGCGCAAGGCCGCGCGGGCGCTGGGGCGCAGCGGGCTGGCGCATGCCTATGGGCATTGCTCGGCGCGGCTCGATGGAGACAGTTTCCTTGTCTGCGCGGCGATGCCGATGGGGCTGGTTTCGGACGAGCCGGGCGTCGTCGTGCCGATATCGGGGCCTTTGCCGGAAGGCGTACTGGGCGAAGTGCGCGTGCATCAGGCGATCTATGCGCGCCGCGCCGACGTTGGCGGGATCTGCCGGACCATGCCGCCTGCGCTCATGGCGCTGTCCACGCAAGGGATCGTCCCGGCTGCGCGCCACGGCATCGGCGCTTACTTCGCGCCGGGCCCCGCCTTGTGGGACGATCCCCGCCTGCTCCGCGACGATGCTGCGGCCGTGCGCGTCGCCAAGGCGCTGGGCGAGGGGAATGCCATCGTCCTGCGCGGCAACGGTGTCGTCGTTGCGGGGGAGACGCTGGAGCAGGCGGCGGTGTTGAACTGGTTTCTCGAGGACGCCGCCCGCATCGAACGCGACGTGCGCATGATGGGATTCGCCCCCGAAAGCGGCCGTCTGAATGCCGAGGAAACGGCCGCACGGCAGGTCTGGTCGGGCGGAGTCGTCGAAAGAATGTGGAACTGGCTCATTTCAATGTAGACCTCGGAAGAGGTCGCCACGTTCCCAAAATTCCTTGTTTTTCGAAGACACCTTGCCGGAAATGTTTCGTAATTGATAAACAGCTTGACGATTTTGAATCGGGCTTGATAAATGGTCCAACCAAATCCGGGATGCCGCGACAGACGGTGGCCGGGTGGACCTCAAACGGAGGGAGGAAGAGGATGAACTTGAAGTACAGGACGATTCTGCTTGCCGCATGCGCCATGCCGCAAGTTGCGTTTGCTCAGGACCAGGCGGCGCAGGATACTGCTGCGGACCCTTCGCGCGACATCGTGGTCACCGCGCAGCGCCGGGCAGAGCGTCTGCAGGACGTTCCCGCCACGATTTCCGCCCTCGACAGCAAGGCGCTGGTCGCCGCCGGCGTCATGGACATCAGCAACATCGCGCCGCGCGTGCCGGGCTTCTACGCTGGCGGCTTCGGTTCGGCGCGCCCGCAGCTCTACATTCGCGGCATCGGCACGCGCCAGTTCGATCCGGGTTCGGAATCCTCGGTCGGCGTGTTCGTGGACGAGAGCTATCTGGGCCGTACCGGCGGCGTGCTCGGCGCGCTCAAGGACATCGAGCGGGTCGAGGTGCTGAAGGGGCCGCAGGGCACGCTTTACGGGCGCAACACGATCGCGGGCGCCGTCAACGTCATCACCAAGGGGCCGACGGACGACTTCCAGGCCGAGGCCGAGGCAGGCGTCGGCAACTATGACAGCTATAATCTGTTCGGCGCCGTTTCCGGCCCGATCGCGGGCGATGCCATCAAGGGCCGCATCGCGGCGTGGCGTACCAAGCAGCAGGGCTACATCACCAACCTGACGACCGGCAATCACCCGCAGGGCGTCAACAACTGGGGCGGCCGCCTGCGTCTGGCGATCGAGCCGACCTCGACCATCAAGATCGACCTTATCGGCGAGATCGCGCGCGATACCGGCCGCTCGTTCCAGGGCGAAAGCATCGGCAGCACCACCAATCCCTACGGCATCCTGCTTGGCCGCGCCGGACTGGTGCCGCAGCTTTCGGACGATCCCTACAAGCAGTACTACACCACCGATCCGCTCTATGATCGCAAGATCGATGCCTTCACCGGCAAGATCAACTGGGCGACGGACGTTGGCGATTTCGTCTCGGTCACGTCCTATCGCAAGATGACCTACACCGACGACCGCGATTTCGATAACACCAGCCTCGACGTGATCCGCCAGATCAGCAACGAGGACTCCAAGCAGTTCTCGCAGGAACTGCGGTTCGTTTCTGCCAATGATGGCGCACTGTCGCTGGGCGGGCTGGTAGACTGGATCGTCGGCGTCTACTTCTACAAGGACAAGAGCTACCACGAGGACTTCTTCCGCTACGGCGCGGACAGCGTTGCGGGGGCCGGATCGGTCGACCAGACCTTCGGCCATTATGACACCAAGAGCATTGCCGGGTTCGGTCAGGCGACCTTCAACATCAGCAACGAACTCAAGTTTACCGCCGGTGCGCGCTATACCGAGGACCGCAAGAAGGCGACGCTGGGCGGCCGCACCACGGACACGCTGCCGCTGGTTCGCGCCGATTTCGATCAGGTGAACCCAACCAAGAAGTTCACCTCGTTCGATCCCAAGTTCGTGCTGGCGTACCAGCCCAACCGCGACCTCAACTTCTACGCCAGCTTCAGCAAGGGCTTCAAGTCGGGCGGCTACCAGTACACTCCGCTGACGGCGGCACAGGCGGCCGAAGTCTTCGATCCCGAGAAGATCAAGGCGTACGAGATCGGCGTGAAGAGCACCTGGCTGAACGGCGCGCTGCAGACTAATGCGGCGGTCTTCCGCTACGACTATTCGAACCTGCAGGTCTCGCGGGTCACGCAGCTGCCGGACGGATCGACGCCGTCGCTCATCACCAACGCGGGCAAGAGCCGGATCAAGGGCGCCGAACTGGATGTGACGATCGAGCCGATCCGCGATTTCCGCGTGGCGGTGGCTTATGCCTATACCGACGCCAAGTACCTCGATTATTCGACCGGGGCGCTGGACTTCTCGGGCACGACGATGGTGCGTGCGCCCAAGCATTCGGTCAACGTCAGCTCGGACTACACCATCCACACCGGCGGCGACAGCGACCTGACGCTGCACGGCGACGTGGCGATGCTCAGCGACTTCTTCCACGAACCGGGACAGGGCGAACTTGCCTATGGCACGACGATCCCGTTCACCTCGGAAGACGGCTATGTGCTGAGCAACGCGCGGGTGACCTTCCGCACCGGCCAGTGGCGCCTCAGCGCATGGGTGCAGAACGCCTTCGACGTGAACTATCGCCGCACGGTGCTGGCGCTGCCGGGGCAGGTCATCAGCATCTACGGCCAGCCGCGCACTTACGGCCTGACGCTGGGCTGGGCGATGTAGCATGGGGGCGGCCCGGCAGGCATGGGGTGGAGACTGTGGCGCAGGGATCGAACCCTCGCGCCCGGTCCCGGCCTGCCGGGCGACCGTCCAACGAACACGGCACCTGCGAAGCAAGGCGGGCAGTCCCATGACGATGCATGCCGAAGGGAGCGCCGCGGGCGGGCGACGGATATTCGAGCGGGTCCGCGACGCCATCCTGGACGAGATCGGCGCCCAGCGCCTCAATCCGGGAGACCGGCTCCCCAGCGAACGCGCCCTGGCCGAAGCCTTCCATGTCGGCCGCCATGCGGTGCGCGAGGCGTTGCGGACGCTGGAAATGTCGGGCGTGCTGCGCTTCGCCAAAGGCGTCAACGGCGGCGCTTTCGTGCGCGAGCGGAGCGGCGAGGGCGTCGGCCAGTCGATCCGCGACATGATCGTGCTGGGCCGCATGCCGCTGGAAGACCTGATGGCGGTGCGCGTCAATCTGCTGATGCAGGCTGCCGAACTGGCCGCGCAGCGCGCCGATGACGAGGATTTCGCCGCGTTCGACGCCAATATCGCCGAAACCGTGCGCTGCCTGGAAATGGGCGATCCGCTGGCGACGATCGATCCGCTGGTGGAGTTCAACCGGGTGCTGGGCCGGGCCTCGCACAATCTCGTGCTGTCGATGCTGATCGATTCCGTCGCCGAGATCGTTGCCGACGTGCTGCGCGTCTACCGCCTGACCAGCGAGATCGAACTGGTCGCCCCGCGGCGCGCCGTCGTCGCCGCGCTGCGCGCGCGCGACGCGGCCGAGGCCGCGCGTATCCTCACGGCGCATTATGCGCAGACCACCCGCTATGTCCTTTCCCGCGTGAACAGCGCAGCGAAGCCGGACGCCTGAGCGAGCCCACGAAGGAGATTTCATGTCGCGCTTTTCCCCCCGCGATCATCTGCGCCACCCCGCCGACGACAGCGGCCGCATGCGGGATTCCCTGTTCTGGCAGACGATCCTGCCCGAGCAGAAGCTCGGTTTTCAGGCCTATCTCTACCTGACCAGCGCCGGGAAGGCGGGCTTCAACGTGGTGCTCTGGGGGGAGGAGAAGCGGCCGCTGCTGCTCGAACTCGTCAATGGCGAGATACCTGCGGGGATGGACCTCGACGCGCTTTCGTTCGAGGGGCTGGAACTGCGCAAGACCGGCTTCGGAGAGCCGGCCAGGGTCAGCTATCGCAGCGAGCGCGTGGAACTGGATTTCACCTTCACCGGCAGCCATCCGCCTTTCAGCTATCATGACAATCCCGATGGGTTGCCCGCATGGTTCGCGCTCAACCGCTACGAGCAGACCGGGCGGATCGAGGGCAGCATCCGCACGGGCGGGCGCACGATCGACCTTTCGGGCATGGCGCACCGCGATCACAGCTGGGGCAACCGCAACTGGGGCGTGCCGCAGCACTGGAAGTGGCTGTGCGCCTATACGCCGGATGGCAGCCGCATGATAAACGGCTGGATCTGGATCGCGCGCGGCGAACTGGGCTGCGCGGGCTATGTCGTGCGCGACGGGACGCTGACGCCGATCGCCACGATCCGCCAGCACGGCACCTATCGTGACGACATGAGCCAGGACACCCTGCGCGCCGAGATCGTCGATACTGCGGGGGAAACCTGCCTGCTCGAACTGCAGCGCTTCGGCCTCGTCAAGCTGCCGACCAAGGACAAGTTCGGCACACTCATCCAGGAAGCCGCCTGTACCGGGTCGATCGACGGCGCGGTAGCGGCGGGGCAGTACGAGACGCATTGGCAGCAGGCCTACCTCGACCATCTGGTGGAAAGCGGAGCAACCCGTTGAGCTGGAGTTTCGACGCGCCCACGCGCGAGCGCCTGCATGCCTTCCTGCGCGAGCATGACCTTGCCGACGAAGAACCCCGCATCGCGCCGATCGGCGACGGGCACAGCAACCTGACGTTCCGCCTCGACACGGGCGGGCGGGGCATGGTGCTGCGCCGCCCGCCGCCGCCGCCGTTCCCACCGGGCAGCAACGATGTGCTGCGCGAAGCGGGCTTCCTGCGCATCGTCGGGCCGCACGGCGTCCCCGTCCCGGGCGTGCTGGCAACGGCCGAGGCGGGCGCGGTCTTAGACGTGCCGTTCTACATCATGGACATGGTTGACGGCGTGGTCGTCACCGAGACGCTTCCGGCCGCCTTTACCGGCGAGAGTGTCGGCGAGGGCATGGCCGGGCAACTGGTCTCGGCGATGGCGCAGCTTCACGGCATCGACTGGAGCGCCACCCCGCTTGCCGGAAAGGCTAGGCCGGAAGCCTTCAACGCGCGCCACCTGCGGATATTCGCGCGCATGCTGGATGACGGGCGCGAGGAGCCGTCCCCGGCGTTCCGCGAAGTCGCGGCATGGCTGGAGGGCAGGGTGCCCGAGCCTTCCGGCGCGGCGATCATCCACAACGACATGCGCCTCGGCAATGTCATGTGGAGCGGCGAGGGGGTGCCCCGGCTCGTCGCCATCCTCGACTGGGAACTGGCGACCGTCGGCGATCCGCTGCTGGACCTTGCCTATCTCGCCTGCTCGCTCCCGCGCGAAGGGGCGTGCCATACGCCGGTGCAGGATCTGGCAGCCGCGCTGCTGGAAGCCGGTTGCCCCGAGCCGCAAACGGTGATCGCGCGCTACTTTGCGCAGACCGGGGGCGAGGCGATCGATATCCGCTGGTATC
Source organism: Novosphingobium sp. 11B (assembly GCF_054589055.1). Lineage (NCBI taxonomy): Bacteria > Pseudomonadati > Pseudomonadota > Alphaproteobacteria > Sphingomonadales > Sphingomonadaceae > Novosphingobium > Novosphingobium sp. 11B. Next base: position 8,493 of record NZ_BAAILP010000057.1, read on the forward strand.
AGGCCATGGTGAACTTCAAGCTGGCGGCGCTCTATCGTTATTCGCGCCTCGCGGGGCACGATTCCTACTTCGCCGATCCCACGCACGAGGCGCGCTTCCTTGCCGAAGCAGCGCATTACTGCCGGGATTGATGCGCGGCCGTCCGGCTCTACGCCGGACGGCCTAGCCGCTTAGATGCGGCCGCTCACAGGGAGCGGCCGACCAATTCGCGCATGATCTCGCTCGACCCGCCGTAGATCCGGCGCACGCGCGCATCGCGCCAGATGCGGGCGATCGGGTACTCGTTCATGTACCCGGCGCCGCCATGCAGTTGCAGCGCCGCGTCGCAGGCCAGCCACTGCATCTCGGTGTGCCAGTACTTCGACGCCGCCGCTTCCTCCGCCGTCAGTTCGCCGCGCACATGGCGGTCGATCGCCCAGTCGAGGTGCGCCCAACCGACCTGCAGCTTGGCCTTGATGTCGGCGAGGGTGAAACGGGTGTTCTGGAAATCGATGATCGCCTTGCCGAACGCCTTGCGCTCGCGGGTGAAGGCGATCGCCTCGTCATAGGCGCGCTGCGCGGCGGTCTGCGCGGTGATGGAGATCGACAGACGTTCCTGCGCCAGTTCGCTGACGAGGTAGATGAACCCTCGGTTCTCCTGCCCGATGAGATTGCCGGCGGGAACGCGCACATCGTTGAAGAACAGTTCCGAGGTGTCCGCCATCCACTGTCCGACCTTGTCGAGATTGCGCCCGCGCTCGAACCCGGCGCGATCCGCTTCGACCAGGATCAGCGAGGTGCCCTTGGCGCCCAGTTCCGGCTCGGTCTTGCATACCGTGATGATGACGTCGGCGTTCTGCCCGTTGGTGATGAAGGTCTTGGAGCCGTTGATGACGTATTCGTCGCCGTCACGCCGCGCCGTGGTGCGCACGCCCTGCAGGTCCGAGCCTGCGCCCGGTTCGGTCATCGCGATTGCTGACACCGTCTCGCCCGACAGCATGCCCGGCAGCCAGCGCGCGTTGAGTTCGTCCGATGCGTAGTGCAGCAGATAGGGCATCGTGATGTCGGACTGCAGCGTCACGCTGTCCGACATCATCGCATAAGTCAGTTCCTCGTTGAGGATGGCATTGAAGCGGAAGTCGAGACCGAGGCCGCCGAACTCCTCAGGAATTCCGGGGCACAGGAACCCGGCCTCGCCCATCTTCAGCCAGAAATCGCGGGCGACCTTTCCGGCGTCCTCAAACTCCTCCACCCGGGGCGAGAATTCGCGCTCGACGAAGCGGCGAACGGTCTGGCGAAACAGCCGGAGGTCTTCGTCGAAAAGGTGGCTGGCATCGCGTTCCAACATGGCATCATCCCTTTTTGGCGGCGATCGTATGTCGCCCCGTCGCCCCTCGGGTTAGCCTATGAAATCACATATTGTAAACCTGTGAACTTTATGCGAGGTTGGAATCGTCGGACCTCACATCCACGGGAAGCGCATCGCCTCTGCAGGCGGTGCCTGTCTTCCGGTTCGACCGGATCGCTTCAGGCGGTCTCTCTCCTATGACTCGAAAGACCTGGTCCACTGAAAACGGACCAGGTCTTCTTTTCACTGCGCCGATGGTGCCCGCGCGAGGTCGAGCGCGATATCGACGATCATGTCCTCCTGCCCGCCGACCATCTTGCGACGCCCGGCCTCGACAAGAATGGCGCGGGTGTCGACGCCGTGATCGGCGCCGGCTTTTTCCGCATGGCGCAGGAAGCTGGAGTAGACCCCGGCATAGCCGAGCGTCAGCGTCTCGCGATCGACGCGCACGGGGCGGTCCTGCAGAGGGCGAACCAGATCCTCTGCCGCGTCCATCAGCGCGTAGAGATCGCAGCCGTGGTCCCAGCCGTTGCGGTCCGCAGCGGCGATGAACACTTCGAGCGGGGCATTGCCTGCCCCCGCGCCCATCCCCGCCAGCGAGGCATCGACGCGCACCGCGCCGTTCTGCACAGCGACGATGGAGTTCGCCACTCCGAGCGAGAGGTTGTGGTGCGCATGCACGCCGCGCTGCGTTTCCGGCTTTAGCACCCGGTCGTAAGCCTGCAGCCGCGCCGCGTAGTCGTCCATGTTCATCGCGCCGCCGCTGTCGGTGACGTAGACGCAGTGGGCGCCGTATTGCTCCATCAGGAGCGCCTGCCGGGCCAGCACTTCCGGCTCTGCCATATGGCTCATCATCAGGAAGCCGGACACGTCCATGTCGAGGCCGCGCGCCGCCTCGATATGCTGGCGCGATACGTCCGCCTCGGTGCAGTGCGTCGCGATGCGGACCGAGCGGACGCCCAGGTCGTGCGCCTGTTTGAGGTCATGGACCGTGCCGATCCCCGGGAGCAGCAGCGTTGTCAGCACCGCGCTTTCCAGCACTTCTGCCACCGCTTCCAGCCATTCCCAGTCGGTATGCGCGCCGAACCCGTAGTTGAACGAGGACCCGCTGAGCCCGTCGCCGTGCGCCACTTCGATCGCATCCACCCCGGCACGGTCGAGCGCGCGCGCGATCGACCGGACGTGGTCGAGGCCGTACTGGTGACGGATCGCGTGCATCCCGTCGCGCAGGGTGACGTCCT
>NZ_BAAILP010000057.1:11216-69686 GCF_054589055.1 Novosphingobium sp. 11B
CCGCTCGGCCGTGCGCAGGGCCGCCGAGGTCATGATATCGAGGTTGCCGGCATAAGCGGGCAGGTAATGCGCCGCGCCCTCCACCTCGAGGAAGACGGAAACCTTGAGGCCGGTGAATTCGGTCCGGCCGGTCGATGCCATTTCGGGAATGCGCAAGGGGCGGTTGGAGCCGATGCTTTCGAACTGGACCGCTTGCTTCAGGCGGTATCCGGGGACGTATTCCTGGACCTGCGCGACCATGGCGGCGATGCTTTCGGCGATCGCTTCGCGGTCCGCGTCTTCACACAGGCACAGCACTGTGTCGCGCATGATGAGCGGCGGTTCCGCGGGGTTGAGCACGATGATCGCCTTGCCCCGCGTGGCGCCGCCGATCTCGACGATGGCGCGGCTGGTCGTCTCGGTGAATTCGTCGATGTTGGCGCGCGTGCCCGGACCTGCGCTTTTCGAGGCGATCGAGGCAACGATCTCGGCATAGTGCACAGGCGCTACGCGGTTGATGGCGTGGACGATCGGGATCGTCGCCTGTCCGCCGCAAGTCACCATGTTGACGTTGGCGGCATCGAGATGCGCCGCGCCGTTGACCGGCGGCACCACGAAAGGCCCTATCGCGGCGGGGGTGAGATCGACCACGCGCTTGCCGTGCCCGCGCAGAACGGCGTCGTGCCGCTCGTGCGCGCCTGCGGACGTGGCGTCGAAGACGATGCCGATCTCGTCGAAGCCGGGCAGGGCGAGCAGCCCGTCGATCCCCGCGCTGCTGGTGGCGATGCCCATGCCCTCGGCGCGTGCGAGGCCGTCCGAGGATGGATCGACGCCGATCATCGCGGCCACCTCGAGCGTCTTCGAGAGCCGCATGATCTTCATCATCAGGTCGGTGCCGATGTTCCCCGAACCGATGATCGCGACCTTGGTTCTGCTCATGGCGTCATTCTCCGCCGAAGCTGAAAGCGCATTCGCCGATCCCGCCGACCACGGCGCGCACCTGATCTCCCGGCGAGAGAGGCACCATCGGCCCCAGTGCGCCGGTAAGCAGTATGTCGCCTGCCTTGAGCGGATCGCCCCGTGCCGCCAGCGTGCGTGCCAGCCAGGCGGCCGCTTCGAGCGGATGGCCGAGGGCGGCAGCGCCAGCGCCGATCGATGCGATCGCGCCGTTCACCGTCATCACCATGCCGCAACTCCACAAGTCGCGCCCGGCGATCGGAACGCCTTCCTCTGCGATCACGAAGAAGGCGGACGATCCATTGTCCGCCACGGTATCGGCGAAGGTGATCTTCCAGTCGGCGATGCGGGAATCGACGATCTCGATCGCGGCGTGAACCGAGCCCGTCGCCGCGCCCACCTGCGCGGCGGTGGTCGTGTCGTCCGGCAGGTCGCGTGCCAGCACGAGCGCGATTTCGGCTTCGGCCTTCGGCTGGATCGTCCGGGAAGCCGCGAGGCGCCCGCCATCAGAGATACGCATGTCATCGAACAGGACGCCGAAATCCGGTTGATCGACGCCGAGCTGAACCTGCACGGCTTTTGCCGTTAGGCCCGCCTTCCTGCCGACGATGCGACGGCCCTGTGCCTGCCAGTGACGCGTGTTGATCTCCTGCACGGCATAGGCGCCCGCCGCATCCACCGGCTCAAGTCCATCTCGTAGCGGCGGTACGGCGCCCGCGACGTATGCGTCGCGCAGCCTTTTCGCCAGGCTCTCGTGCGGTGTTTCGGTCATTACCGATGGTCTCCCTCTCGCTTGCCGTCGAGCATAGATGCGCGGCATGACTTGCGCCAGTTGGCTAGCAGGTTTACTTCTCACAATATGAGAAATGGAATGCCACGCCTTTCATCTTTCGAGCGGGCAATGGACTTGCTGGAAGCGGTTCTGGTCGATGGCGGGCGCAGCCGCGCCTCATCGCTTGCGGGTGGTCTCAATGTGCCCGTGGCAACCATGCACCGGCATCTTGCCACGTTGCGTGACGCAGGGTTGCTGACGCCGGTTGGAGGCGGGCGTCATGTTGCCGGCCCGCGAATGCTCGCCTTCGCGGGCCGGATCAGCGTGCCGGAGGTGCTGTCCGGTATCTGCCGCCAATTGTTGCCCGACTTCGCGAGGCGACTGGGCTGTGTGGTTCAACTGGGCACTCTCGACGGCGATATGGTGACGTACCGCGTCAAGGCGGGCGGCGACTTGTTCACGAAAGTGGGGATGCAGCTGGAAGCCTATTGCTCCGCGATCGGCAAGGTCCTGCTGGCGCATCTGCCGGACGGGGAGCAGGCCCGCTATCTGGAGGCCGGTCCGTTCGTTCAGTTGACTGCGCATACGATCACCGAGCCACGCGCGCTTGCGAAAGAGTTTGCTGCGGTGCGCCGGTTGGGTTTCGCCTGTGACCGTGAAGAGATCAGCGAAGGGCTGGCATGCATCGCCGTGCCGCTGCGGGATGCGAACGGCATGGTCGTCGCGGCGATTTCCGCCTCACGGTCGATCGGACCAGGCCATTCGGTGGACTTGGAAGCAGCGCTGCCGTTGCTGGAAGAGGCGCGAGGCGTGTTGGAGCAACGGGCCTTTGGCCGGTCGTTCAATGGTCGATTTATCATTCTCAGGTATAGCCGTGGCGTCCAAGCTCTTGATGTGGTGCCGCCAGCTACGGCCTCTTCGAATTGACCCTGCCCACAATCTGCAGCGTATCCTTCGATGGTGGCGTCCCGAAATAGCGGGCATACTCCCGGCTGAACTGGGTGGGGCTTTCGTAGCCTACGCCGAATGAAACCGAGGTCGCGTTTCCCTCTCCGGCGATCAGCAACGACCGGGCATGCAGCAACCGAATCCGCTTCTGATACTGAAGCGGACTAAGCGCCGTGACTGCCTTGAAGTGCCGGTGAAACGCGGAAACGCTGAGTGCCGCCATCGCGGCCAGGGCCTCGACTCTCAGCGGCCTTGTGAAATTCTCACGTATCCATTGGATGGCGATGCTGACGCGCGAGAGCGCGGTGCCAGGCGCAGCAATGTCACGCAGCATCCAGCCATGCGGTCCCTGGAGGACGCGGTAGAGGATTTCACGTTCATAGGCGGGAGCCAGAGCAGCGATATCGGCGGGGCGCTCCATCAGGCGCAGCATGCGCAGCCAGGCGTCGAGCAGTTCGTCCGTCACCGGCGCAATCGAAAAACCGGGGCTGTAGAGATCGCCTCCGGCAGGTTTGGGCAGGTCGGCCAGCAGGTTCGCAACGATCGTCGGCTCCAGCGTGAGGCTCACTGCCAGATAGGGCTCGCCGGTCTCGGCCGGGTGAACCGAGCCCACCGCCGGAAGGTCGATCGACATCACGAAGTAGGTGGCCGGATCGTAGCGCAGAGTGCGGTCTCCGACCGTCATCGTCTTCGATCCGGTGAGAATGAGGTTGATCATCGGATCGTAGACCGCCGCCAGTTGATGTTCGGGAATTTCGCCCTGCACCATCGCGACCCGAGGTATGCCTGTGTCGGTGCGCCGGTTCTCGGCATGCGCGGCCAGGCGGCGCAGTTCGGTGAGGTTCGCGTTCATGCGCATGACCATCTCACGCGCAGTGCACCCGGCCAAGCCAAAAGCAGAAATAGGCATGGATCGAAGAGGATCCGGTGAGCGCCGTCCGGCTCGTCGGCGTAGTTCAAGGCTCGACAACATCGCGAGGAACTACCCAATGAAAATCGTCATCATCACCGGCGGGAGCCGGGGCATCGGTGCCAGCGCCGCCCGCCTCTGCGCAAGGGAAGGCATGGGGGTGATCCTCACCTACAACAGCAACCCCGCCTGTGCCGAGGCCGTCGTGGCCGGGATCGAGGCGGATGGCGGCAAGGCGGCCGCACTGAAGCTCGACGTCGCTGACACCTCCGTGTTTCCCGCCTTCCGCGATGCCGTCGGTGCCGCGCTGAAGACCCACTGGGGCCGCGAGGATTTCGACGGCCTCGTCAACAACGCGGGTTACGGCGTCTTCAATCCGATCGCGACGGTCACGGAAGCGGAGTTCGACGGCCTGTTCGCCGTGCACCTCAAGGGACCGTTCTTCCTGACGCAGACGCTGCTGCCGCTCATGGCCAATGGCGGGCATATCGTGAATGTCGCCAGCGCCACAACCCGCGTCGCGACCGCCGGTGTCGCCCCTTAAGCCAGCTTCAAGGGCGGGCTCGAAGTGCTTACCCGCTACATGGCGAAGGAGTTCGGGCATCGCGGCATCCGTGCCAATTCCATCGCACCGGGCGCGATCCGCACCGATCTGGGCGGCGGTCTCGATGACGAGTTCGAGGCCATGCTGGCCGGGCAGACCGCGCTCGGCCGGGTCGGCGAACCGGACGACGTCGGCGGTGCCATCGCGGGGCTGTTTTCCGATCACAATCGTTGGGTCAATGCGCAGTCGATCGAAATCGCCGGCGGCTACATCATCTGAACGGGAGAGCCACATGCTCGATCACGTCTTCCTGTCGGTCAGCGATCTCGATCGCGCGGTCGCCTTCTACACCGCCGCACTGACGCCGCTGGGGATCACGCAGCGGGTCGATTACGATGGAAAGGACGGCCCTCCCGGGCATCCGGACCTCAAGGGGTTCGGCAAGGACAACCGGATGGCTTTCTGGTTGCGGCCGGGCACCGTCGAAGGCGGTGCCGCGCACGTCGGCTTCATCGCCGGTTCGCGGGCGGAGGTTGATGCCGCCTATGCCGCCGCCATCGCCGCGGGCGCGACCGACAATGGACCGCCCGGCCCCCGGCTCTATTACGATCCACGCTATTACGCCGCGAACGTGCTCGATCCGGACGGATACAGCCTCGAATTCACCTACAAGAACTGGCAGCACTGACATGACGAAACTGATCATCTACGGCGCGGCCGGGTACACCGGGCGCATGGTCTGCGCTAACGCGAAGGCGCACGGGCTGGACTTCGTGATCGCCGGACGAGTGAAGGACCAAGGCAGGCTCGAACTGCTCGCCGCGGAACTCGGCGCGGAGTACCGGCTGTTCGCGGCCGACGATCGCGCCGCTGCGCACGCGGCGATGGACGGGATCGGCGTGCTGGTGAACTGCGCCGGGCCTTTCATGCACACGGCTGAGCCGCTGATGCGTGCATGCCTGGCAGCCGGAGTCCACTATCTCGACATTGCGGCCGAGATGGACAGCTACCGGCTTGCCGAAACGCTGGATGCTGAGGCCCGGGCGAAGGGTATCATGCTGTTGCCCGGATGCGGCGGCAGCGTGGCAATGCTCGGATCGCTGGCCGGACACGCGGCGGAGCGGGTGGCCGCTCCCATCAAGGTCAGCATCGCGCTGCATGTCACCGGCGGCTTCTCGCGCGGGTCGGCGGTCAGCGCCAGCGAGAACGTGACGGCGCAGACGCTTCACCGCGTCGACGGTGCGCTGGTCGGCCGCAATGCGGGTGAGGTCCGCACCTTCGATTTCGGCAAGGGCCCGGCAACGGCCTTCCCGGTGACGCTGCCCGATCTCATCACGATCTGGCACTCCACGGGCATCCCGAACATCGAGACGTTCGTTCACGTGTCGGAGGGCGCCTTCCCGGAGGGCGATCTGGCGCAAATGCCGGATGGTCCCACGCTGGAACAGCGCGAAGCCAATCGCTACCATGCGGCAGTGGAAGTGACGGGTCGGGACGGGACCGTGGTTCGCTCGCTGCTCGATACCGTAAACGGCTATACCTTCACGACGATCGCGGCGGCGGAAGCGGCACGGCGGGTCATCGGCGGCGAGGCGCGGCCGGGCTTCCAGACCCCGGCCACGCTGTGCGGCAACGGCTTTGCAGAGACAATCGCCGATACGCGTATAGTCGATCAGTGACGCGACAGGAGGAGCCGACTATGGACGACAAGCAACGCTGCGGCTGGGCGGGATCGAACCCGCTTATGCAGCAGTACCACGATACCGAATGGGGCGTGCCCGAACGCGATTCCCGCATGCTCTGGGAGACGCTGATGCTGGAAGGTTTCCAGGCCGGACTTTCCTGGGAGATCATCCTGCGCAAGCGTGAGGCGTTCCGCGCAGCCTTCGCCGGGTTCGATCCTCAGAAGGTCGCCCGGTTCAACGGGCAGGATATCGAACGCCTCATGGGCGATCCCGGCATCGTCCGGGCACGAGCCAAGATCGAAGCGACGATCCGGGGCGCGCAAATCTACAACGAGATGCAGGATCGCGGCGAGGATTTCGCCGCCTATTGCTGGTCCTTTACTTCGGGCACGCCGATCGAGGGCAAGGTCACCGATGCGCAGACCGCGCTGTCGGCGATCCTCTCGAAGGACCTGAAGGCCCGAGGCTTCAAGTTCGTCGGGCCGACGATCGTTTACGCCTGGATGCAGGCCGTCGGCATCACCAACGACCACGTCCCCGCCTGCTTCCGCAAGGCGCAGATTTCAGGCCAGACCCGGCCCTGATGCTTCAGACACCGCGCGCACCCTTGGAGAAAATAGGCGAGTACATTGACATTGAACTGTTTGTGAAAGGTGTCTTGGGTCAGGCTATCGGCCATCTCGAACCGCGCGATGCCGGCATTGTTGACAACAATATCCAGCTTGCAGTGCTGCGCAATGACGCCATCGAAAGACGGGTAGAATGCTTCGGAACTGGCTGGCCCAGTGCAGTCATGCAGCAACCGATATTCGATCGCCAGGTTTGGGCAGGCCGTAATCCGCGCCGGCGATTGCCCCCCGGTGATGTCGGCATTACACCGAATAGCCGGGAGGAGGCAGCGCGATGCAGCAATCGATCGCACGGAACGTGGTGGCTGGGCTATCCGTGGCCGGCCTCGTCCTGCCCGAAGGGATTGCCTATGCCGGGATAGCGGGCCTGCCCCCCGGTCGCGCGCTGGCAGCCGGAATCGCCGGTGGGCTCGCCTATCTGGTCGTCGGGCGCAGCCGCTATGCCATCGTCTCGCCGACATCCTCCTCGGCCGCGATCCTTGCCGCCGCGCTGATCGGCCTGAATGCAAATGCTGCAGACAGGGGAATGATGGCGACGGCGCTCACGCTGATTGCGGGCGTTATATTCCTGGGCCTTGCGGCCTTTCGGGTCGGCGGGCTGTCCGACTTCATCTCCCGCCCCGTCCTGCGCGGCTTCACCTTCGGGCTGGCGATCACGATCATCATCAAGCAATTGCCCAACATCGCAGGCGTACGCGTTGATGGGGGTTCCATCCTCTCGGTGCTCGATGGCCTTGGGGCACAGGTCGGTAGCTGGCACTGGCCGAGCATCCTGATCGGAGTGGGCGCGCTGTGTGCTTTGCTCTTGCTGCGCCGCGCGCCGCGTATTCCTGCTGCCTTGCTAGTGATCCTTGCCGGGATCGCGCTGGGGCAAGCCATGGACCTGTCGGCATGGGGCGTGGCGGAGGCGGGACCGGTCGCGCTCGCCTTGTCGGATTTACGTCTGCCCGACGATTTTTCGACATGGGCGCGCCTGACCCAGTTGGCCGCTCCGATCGCGCTCATCCTTTTTGCCGAAAGTTGGGGCACCATCCGCGGCCTTGCATTGGCGCATGGCGACAGCGTGAACCCCAATCGGGAACTGGCCGGGCTCGGCCTTGCCAACAGCCTTTCTGCCCTGGCGCACGGCATGCCGGTGGGCGCGGGCTTTTCCGCCGGCAATGCCAATGCGAGTGCCGGCGCGACCGGCCGCATGGCTGCTTTGACGGCCAGCCTGGCGCTTCTGGCCCTCGCTCTGTTCGCGACGCCGCTCATCGCCCATATTCCGGAGCCGGTTCTCGCCGCCGTGGTGATCGGCGCGCTGACCCATGCTCTCTCGCCCGCGCCGCTGCTCTGGCTGTTCCACCTCCAGCGGGACCAGTGGGTGGCAGTGACGGCAACACTGGGCGTGCTGGCACTCGGCGTACTCAACGGCATGCTGGCGGCCATCGCGTTGTCGATCGTCGAACTGCTCTATCGTCTGTCGCATCCGTCCTTCAGCGAACTGGGGCGGGTGGGTGATGGCCATGACTTCGTCGATCGCCAGCGCCATCCCGACACATCAGCGCTGCCGGGCATCATAATCGTCCGGCCCAACGCTCCGCTGATCTTCGCCAATGCCGAGAGCGTACTGCGGGCCATGGCCGACAGAGCGCGGCAGAGGAAGCCTGGCACATTGATCCTGAGCCTGGAGGAGAGCGACGATCTCGACAGCACGGCCGTAGAGGCGCTGGGCGAGTTTGCCACGGCCTTGCGGACGATAAACTGTCGGCTCATCCTGGCCCGCGCGCATGACCGGGTGCGCGGAATATTGCGTGCGAGCGGACAGGATGAACTGGCATCCACCGGCACCTATAGCGTTGCGGACGCCGCCGATTTGGCGTTGAAGGAGAACTGACGATGGCGATCGCGACCCTCATCCAGCCGATACTGGACCCGGTGAAGATCAGCGACCTGCGCCCTACCCAGATGACAGTCGGCATGCGCGAGGTGGAGCGCAAGGCGCGAGCTTGGCGTGAGCGGCCGCACGACGAAGCCGGGCGCTATCTGGGCGAGCGCATGATCCCGGCGGTGATTGGCCCCGAAAAGCGGCCGTGGATCGTCGATCATCATCATCTTGCGCTGGCGCTGCATCTGGAGGGCGTGGAAATGGTGCTGATCTCCATCCTCGCCCGGCTCGATCATCTGCCAAAGAAACGCTTTTTCGCTTTCATGGACGCGCATAACTGGCTGCATTCTTATGATGAGGAAGGGCGCCCTTGCCCATGGAAGGATATTCCGCACCATGTCGGGGGGCTGATCGATGATCCCTATCGCTCCCTGGCCGGCGACGTGCGAGAGGCAGGCGGCTTCGCCAAGACGCAGACGCCCTATTCGGAATTTCTCTGGGCGGACTATTTTCGCGATCACATCCGCAAGAAGGCGCTGGACAGCGAATATCCAGAGGCGGTCGCACACGCGCTGATCCTCGCGCGTGAACGGGATGCCCAGCATCTGCCCGGGTGGGCCGGGCAAAGCCCGATCCGTTGAACTGCCAGTTAGAGCGGTTTTCGATCCGGTTACACGGGATCAATCGCTCTAAGGCTGCGCACTGGTCGAGTCATCCGGGCGGGCCCAGAGCACGTTCTCGACGCACCTCGCCGTGATGGTGAAGGCAGGGCTGGTGTTCTCCGAGAAACGTGGCTGGCAGCAGATTCAGCGCGCCAACTTCGACGCGCCGCGCGAACTGAATGGTGTGTCTGGCCAAGAATTGCTGCCAGGGGCGCGCCGAACTGTGCGAGCCGCTTCCGGCCGAATTACCTGCTGCTGAAGAGGCAACGATGATCGATATCGTGATCTACCATAACCCGCTTTGCCGGACCTATCGTAGTGCTATGCCTGCGCTGCCAATCCCTTGCCCCTCTTCTTCAGAGGAGAGAAGTGTGTCCGCGATGAAGGCGTAACCTGCCCGGCACGGTGAGTGCCCGGGCCCGACGATGTGGTATGCCGCACGGCTCGATGGCGGTCACTCGATGGTGACGTTCTTGCGTTTACGACTTAAACGTCATGTGATGGACGCAATATCGGATGGTCAGACAATCGGGCGCAGACTCACGCCGCGCCAGCGCGAGCGGCGCGAGCGGGTGCGGGCTGCGACCTTCGCACTGCTGGCCCGGCACGGCGGCGAGGCGCTTTCGATGCGGCTCATTGCCGAGGCCGCCGGGGTGGCCGAACGGACGCTGTTCAATATCTACGGCTCGAAGGACCGCCTGTTCGCCGCCACCGTGCGCGAGCGCAGCGAGGAGACGATCGCCCATGCCGCCTCCGTGCACGGCGGCGGGGACGGCATGGCGTTCTTTCGCGAACTGCCCGCACGCCTCGCCGAAAAGACTTTCGAGGCGCCCGAACTTGCCCGCGCTCTCGCTCCCATCCTCATCGAGCACGCCGACCTTGTCGGCCTGCCCGACGTCTACGAGCGCTTCGCGGGCGGCGCGCTGCGGGCGATGGCCGAAGCGGGGGTGCTGGCGCTTGAGGACGTCGGCCTGGTTTCGCGCCTGGTTTGCATGCGCATGGTCGCGACGATCCTGCTGTGGGCCAAGAACGAGATCGCCGACGCCGCGCTGGAAGCGCACCTGCGTCTGGCGATCTGCCAGATCGTCCTGCCTTACGCCGAGGGCAAGCTGGGCGCGCAACTGCGCGACGAAGCCCGTGCTCTCACCCGTGCCCTCGGCGGCGGTGCCTAGCACTAATTGCAGTCAGCTGCATTTTTTAACTGAGGTACTCTGCCGGCAGTCTCAGCATAGAGGCAACCGGGAGGGCGAACAGGTCATAACAGGCCCTTCTCCGGTCAAAGGGGAAAGGAGCTTTTCATGTCTGGAACGGCAGGACCGTCTGCACGCGCCGCGCTTATGGCCGGGGTATTCGCATCGGCATTCACATTCGCATCCGCATCCGCCGGTGCCCAAGAGGCAGCGACGACCACAGCCGGCGCGACGCCGCCTGCAGCCACTCCCGAAGCCGCTTCCGCAATCGGCCCGCAGCATGCCGAAGGCGGCCTGAACGACATCGTCGTGACTGCGCGCCGCCGTGCGGAAAGCCTGCAGGACGTGCCTGTCGCCGTCACCGCGCTCAGCGCCGAGACGCTCGAACGCTACGACATGACCAGCCTGGAGAAGATCTCCACGCAGACGCCGCAGTTCACGATCGGCCGCTCCTCGAACGGTTCGGGCGCGCAGCTTACCTTGCGCGGTATCGGTTCGTCTTCGACCTCGATCGGCATCGAGCAGTCGGTCGCGGTGGTGGTGGACGGCGTCTACTACGGCCAGGGCCGCGTCATCAATGAAGGCTTTCTCGATCTCGACGGCGTCGAGGTGCTCAAGGGCCCGCAGTCGCTGTTCTTCGGCAAGAACGCTACGGCGGGGGTGATCTCTCTGCGTACCGCCGATCCGACTTCGACCCCCGAATTCAAGGCCAAGCTCGGCTACGAGTTCCGCGCCAAGGAACTGGTCGGCGAATTCGTCGGCTCCGGCCCGCTGACCGACACGTTGGGATTACGCGTCGCGGTGCGTGCCTCGAACATGTGGGGCGGCTATTTCAGGAATGCCGGGGTCGACAAGACCTACAACACCACCGACATCGCCACCGGCGTCACCACCTCGCACTTCGCGCCTGCCTATGACGGCGACAATCCCGGCAACAAGGAACTGCTGGGCCGCGTCACGCTGGTCTGGGACCCGGGCAACGACTTCAAATTCACCGTCAAGGCCAACGGCTCGACCTCGAAGAACAACAACAACTCGTGGAACTACGTACCCTTCGGCTGCGTCGGCGGCACTTATGAAACCAATCCCTTGATCAAGTGCGAGAAGAAATTCCAGGTCTACCAGAACTACTTCCCCGAGGACCTCGCGGGCACCAACCCATGGTCGCGCGATGACGGCGCGCTCTACAACAAGTACAGCAGCTGGGCGGTCACCGGCACGGCGGAGTATGCGCTGAAGGACGTCGACATCACCTGGGTCAACAACTTCAACCGCAACACCAACCAGTGGGCCTGCGATTGCACCTTCGTGTCGAGCAGCAGCGCCGCCGCCCCATCGACCGAGCGGTCGTTGTTCCACGCCTTCTCCAGCGAACTGCGCGCGCAGACCAAGTTCGACGGGCCGATCAACCTGCTTGCCGGTGCCTATTACCAGAAGACCCACCGCAACCACCGCCAGACCGGCTCGTTCGGCAACGTTTCGGATTCGACCGCGCCGGCCGAGTATGAATACCTCGGCTATTTCAAGCATTCCGAGACTCACGGCGAGACGTTGTCGGCCTATGGTCAGGCGACCTGGAAGATTCTGTCCAACCTCGAAGCCGCAGCGGGCGTGCGCTACATTCACGAGACCAAGGACAGCTACCTTGTCCAGCCGTACGTGAATGCCGCGCTGCAGTTCCTGTTCCCGGAAAACAAGACGATCGCGGCCGACCAGACCTTCAACAACTGGTCGCCCGAAGCCACCCTGACCTGGAAGCCGACCGACGACGTGACTGTCTACGGCGCGTACAAGACCGCTTACAAGTCGGGCGGGTTCTCCAACTCCGGCTTCGTCAGCGCCGGGACCGTGCCCAGCGACGTCGCCTTCAAACCGGAAAAGGCGCGCGGTTTCGAAGTCGGCATCAAGACCAAGCTGGTCGACAACCAGCTGCGCCTGAACTTCGACGTCTACAGCTACAAGTACACCGACCTGCAGGTGGACTTCTTCAACCCCGCCACGTTCGCGTTCATCACCACCAACGCAGGCGCCGCGCGCACCAGGGGCGCGGAGCTGGAATTCGAGTTCGCGCCTTATGCGGTGCCGGGCCTGAACCTGCACGGCTCGATCAACTACAACAAGGCGCGTTACCTCGAATACATCGCCCCGTGCTATGGCGGGCAGACGGCGGCGCAGGGCTGTAACACCGTGTTCCAGCCCAATCCGGACTCGCCCGCCGCCCCCGGCCAGGACCTGAGCGGCGCGCCCACCGCCGTCGCGCCGCGCTGGACCGGCTCGTTCGGCATCGGCTACGAGACCGACATCGGCACCGGCACAAAGCTGGGCGCGACGATCGACACGCGCTATTCCAGTTCCTACCTCGCCTCCAGCTTCGCGCATCCGCTTTCGGGCCAGGCCAAGTACCTGACAGTGGACGGCACCATCCGCGTCAAGTTCGACGACGAGCGCTTCGAACTGGCCCTGATCGGCAAGAACTTGACGAACCAGTTCATCGTCGGCGGCGCCATCGACGGTCCCAACACCGGCACCACGCGCATCGCCGACCAGATCGGCTTCGTGAACCTTCCGCGCACCGTGCAACTGCAGGCCAGCGTACGGTTCTGAACGGCAGGGCGTAATCGTGAAACCCGGCGCCCGGCTCAGACCCGGGCGCCGGGGGAGAGGACAGCATCATGACCGATACCGACAGCAGGCTCGCCGCGCTCATCGCCAAGGACGACATACGCGACCTCGCCATGCGCTACATGCGCGGGCAGGACCGCCTCGACCACGCGCTGCAGCTGGGTACGTTCTGGCCGGATTCGACCACCGATTACGGCATCTTCGCAGGAAGCGGCCCGGACTTCGTGGACTTCGCGCAAGGCCTGCTGACAGAGCATCTCGCCAACCAGCACATCATCGGCCAGCACCATATTCAATTCGACGAGGCCGACCCGAACCGCGCCTTTGGCGAAGTCTACTACTATGCCTTCCACCGCATCCTTGATGATGGGGTGGCGACCGACCTCATCATCAGCGGTCGCTATCTCGACCGCTACGAACGGCGCGATACCCCCTCCGGCCCGGAATGGCGCTTCGCCCATCGCAGCGAATTCGTCGACTGGGCGCGCAAGGACATCGCCGCCGACGGCATACTGTCCACCGATCTCGCCACCTGCCTGCTCGGCCGCCACGATACTCAGGACCGTTCCTACGATTGCGACTGGCTGAAAAACGCCTGACCCGGAGAAGACCTTCATGACCAGCAAGACCATTATCGTCACCGGCGCCGCATCGGCCGGCGGCCTCGGCTTCGCCACCGCCCGCCTGCTCGCGCGGCAGGGCCATGCCGTCACCCTCACCGACCTCGACGGCGATGCCGCCGCCGTCCGCGCCGAGGAACTGCGCGCCGAGGGCCTGACTGCCACCGGCCTCGCGCAGGACGTCACCGACGAGGCGGGCTGGGCCGCGCTGATCGCGCAGGTCAGCGGCGAGACCGGCCGCATCGACGGCCTCGTCAACAATGCCGGCATCGCCGTGCTCAAGTGGACCGCCGACCTCGACTCCGCCGCCTGGGACCGCCAGATCGACGTCAACCTCAAGAGCGTCTACCTCGGCTGCCGCGCGGTGCTGCCGGTGATGGAGGCGCAGGGATCGGGCTCGATCGTCAACCTCTCGTCGATCGCGGGCCTCGTCGGCGTTGCCGGCGCCTCGGCCTATGCGGCCAGCAAAGGCGGCGTGCGGCTCTATTCCAAGGCGCTGGCGCTGGAAGTGGCGGCCAAGGGCATCCGCGTGAACTCGGTCCACCCCGGCGTGATCTGGACCGAGATGCAGAAGGTCGCGATCGAGGACAACCCCGACCAGTACGACGCCATCAACGCGGCGATCCCGATGAAGCGCATGGGCGAGCCCGACGACATCGGCGAGATGATCGCGTTTCTTATTTCGGACCGCGCCAAGTACGTGACCGGAGGCGAGTTCGTCGTCGACGGCGGGTTGACGGCGCAGTGATTGCGGCGGGCCTTACGGCGCGAGCGATCGCGCTGTTCGTGGTGGTCGTGGTCGGTCAGATCGGCGGGAGCGTGCTGCTGGCGCGCACCGCCGGGTTTACCTCGCCCGGCTGGTCGCTGCTTTGCGCGGCGGTCTACGTTGTCTCGCTCTACTGCCTGGCGCTGCTACTGCACGAGGGCGCCGCGCTCAGCCTGTTGATGCCGCTGATGGCGGCCGTGGTACCGATGGGTGCGATCCTGCTCGCGGTGGTGTGGCTGGGCGAAGGTGCCTCATGGGCGCGGCTCGGGCTGCTGACGCTTTCCTGCGCGGTGGTGGCGTTGGCTAGCCGGGTCTGAGGAACGAGGGCGACATCTCGACAGGCAGCCTCTCATTCGTCATCCGGCGTTCCTTGATCCGGCGATCGACGGCAAATCGCGCGGTTGCGATGTCGTCGAGATGAGGGGCGGTGCTCCCATGCGTGGGGAAGGGGGCTCGATTCGAACTGATGGGAGATGCCCTGATCGGTTTGCAAGCGGTCGCGGTAGCGGCGATGATCAGGAAGACCTGGAACCTGGCGGTAGGAGCGCGCCGGAATGATGGGCAGATACGGTGCCTTGCAGGTTCTCACCCAACCCGCCGGCATCATGGCGTTCGTCGGCCGGCAGGGCCGTAGAGGCTTGGGCTTCGGGATCGCCGTCAGATCGGCGCGAGAGCCTTAGTTGAAACCTTCGCTTCCGGTGGGGATGAAGCCGCGACGCACGCCTCGATTTGCCACGGCAGGCGTCGATTTTCTCGTGGGCCTATGCTGCGATCGTTCGAAAGACTGCCTGAAAATGTCTTTTGTCTCGGCAGTTGGCGCATGGTGCCGAAAAACCTTACCGAAGATATGAGTTAGCGGCTTGTGCCGGCAAGTACCCCCGCTCTGTCGAGCGCTTGACCAAGTCCTTTGAGGGAAACCGGCAGGTCGATCCTACGCCCATCTCCCGCGGTTACGAACGAGATGCGTAACAACGTCTCCTTGCGCAAGGAACGGACGGCTTCCTTGCCGAATTGCAGCGGGACCACGCAGCCGGAGGGCAGGCAGGTCTTGAACGGCAATGGCGGGCCGGATGTGTTCAGTTTGAGAACGAGGCCGCTAGCCAAATCCACCCCGAAGGGCGTTAGCAGGGTGCCCACTGCCCCATCCGGCACGGCGACCAGTTCCATCGCGAGCACGCGCTGCATTTCATGGCCGGAAGTCGCCGTGGTCGCCTGTCGTTGCACCGCCGAGCATTTGGTGGCCTTGCCCGCCACGGCGCAGACGACCTCCCAGTCTCCATGGCGCTCATGTGGCGGGGCAGCGGATGGTTCCGCGGCAACGGCCATGTCGCCGGTGAGAAACAGCGCTGCTACGATGGCCAGAACAGGCCACCGGCAAGCATGGCCACCGCGCTCAACCGTCACGGACAAGGCCCTTCGTGCA
Organism: Novosphingobium sp. 11B; assembly: GCF_054589055.1. Classification (NCBI taxonomy): domain Bacteria; kingdom Pseudomonadati; phylum Pseudomonadota; class Alphaproteobacteria; order Sphingomonadales; family Sphingomonadaceae; genus Novosphingobium; species Novosphingobium sp. 11B. Next base: position 26,791 of record NZ_BAAILP010000057.1, read on the forward strand.
TCGTCAGAAGCGCCACGTCAGGTTACCTTTCACGCCGTGGTCCTGCACATTGCGCCCGATCTGGCCCGAATAGGATGCCCCGATGCTGACGCCAGCCCCCAGGCCCGCTTCGATCCCGGCCTGAAGGACGGCTGCATTCCGAGCGATCGGTGTGCCTGATATCCCGAAGACCTGCGAGCCCGCATCGAAGCGCAGATCGGTGAACGGTGTACGGTTGCCGAAGGCGTGCCTCCACCCGGTCGACCAGAACGCATGCAGCGCGCCTTCTCTCGCCAGATCGAGGTCGCCGCGCAAGCCCAGGCTCGAAAAGGTCACTTCGGTATTTTTCGATTCCCCGATCAGCGCCGCATCGCCGCCATTTTCGGCGAACCCATCGGTATGAAGACGCACGTGACTGATCTGGGCAAATGGTTCGAAGTGCCCATGATTGACCTCTATTCGATAGCCCGCTTCTCCGAAGACTTGCGCGCTGTTGCCCTTGTATCGCGAGGAGAGTGCATCGGCGAAGCCGGTGAACCCGACCGCGCGATCGACATCGAGCTTGTGCCAGGTATAAGCCGCGCCGACCTGCAGGTTGAGGGGGGCAAGGCCGGTCCCCGCATAGACGCCCAGGTGGTAATTGTCGCTATGGCCGGTATCGCGGTGCCCGGCAGTGTTGAATTTCGAGCGGCTGTAGCCGCCCAATACGCCCGCCCTTGCGACATCGCCGATAGGCAGATCGACACCGACCAGCAAGCCCCGGGCCGAACGGTGCAGGACCCCGGCATTGCCATTGCCCGCGAGGGAACCCCACGAGCCGTAGCCATGTCCCCACAGCGACACGCCGGGCCGCTCTGTCTCCCGGCCATCGGTGCCTGACCGCAGGTGCATCGACACCGCATCGCGCAGATACTGGCTGTCCTGGATCAGCGCGCTCTTGGCGGAAGAGTGGATTTCGCCTGACAGTTGCCCGAACGCGCCGCGCGCCTCTTCGAAGGTCTGGAGATAGCCCAGGGCGTTGCGCAGGCCCACGGCCGGGTCGAGTGCATCCAGCGCGCCGGCGACGCTGCGCTCGTTGGGGGTGATCGCGGCAGAGACGAAGCTGCTGGTCTGGGCCACATCGAGGTAGACGTTGCTGGCGTCGTACCCGACGGTAAGATCGTAAAAGGCCGATACCGCCGTATCGCCGGTCAGCGTGTAAGTGCCCGTCACGCCTTGAGCCGCCGTCAGCACCGTGTAGCGCCGGCCAAGCACATAGGGCGTTGCGGTGTCGGTCTTGGTCACCTCCAGTGTCGCGCCGCTCCCGATTGCCGCAAAGCCCGTGGCGGTGATCCTGTCGGAAAGCGGTCCATCCACGGCGACCTGAACCGCATAGATCGACCCGGATTGCTGCGTGACGTTGTCATCCACGGCCAATGTCCCGATCGCGCCATTGCCCGGGGCGATCGTCGAACCCGGTGCGGCGACGATGCCGCCCACGGTTCCGGTGCCCGATATGCGTGTGCCGCTGGCCAGGGAGACCGACGATGCCGCGAGCGAACCGGTGATCCGCAATTCGCCCTCAGCCAGAATGGTGGCGCTGGACAGGCCGCTCGTACCCGTCAGGGACAGCATGCCCGCACCCTGCTTTGTGAAGGTGCCGTTGCCGTTGATCGCGTTTGCGAAAGTGGCGTCAGTGCCCTGGGTCACGACCAGTGCGGCGTTGTCGAGGATCGCACCGCTGCCGAAGCCGGTCGCCGACCCGACGAGCGTGCCGTCCGAGATCGTCGTGCCGCCGGAATACGTGTTGACGCCGGAAAGCGTCGTCGTGCCCGCACCGGCCTGCACGACTGCGCCGGTGCCTGAAATCGTCCCGGAGAACGTCACGGCGTCAGCGCGGTCGAACGCCAGGGCTGCGTTGTTCAGGACGTTGCCGATGATGGCGCCGCTGGTCCCGCCATCGCCAAGCTGCAGCGTGCCGTCGGAAATGGTGGTGCCGGCGGAATATGTGTTGTTGCCCGTGAAAATCAGCGTGCCACCGCCAGTCTTGACGACGTCGCCCGGCTGTGTGCCGTCTGAAATCGTTCCTGCGACGGTTGCCGTCACGCCGGTGGGTACGAAGATCGTCGGATCGCCGCTGACGGTGATATCGTTGCCGATGACCATGCCGCTCTGGACGAGGTTGATGGCGGTGAATTCGCTCATCGCCAGCGCGCCCGTGCCGAGCGCGTCGTTGTTCCCCAGCGAAAGTGTGCCGGTCAGCAGTGCCGTGCCGCCCGAATACGTGCTACTTCCATTCAGGGCGTAGCCCTGTCCGGCCGAGAGTATCAGTCCGCCCGTACCGCTGATCGATCCCGCATAATTGCCGCCGGCCTGTGTGAGCGTCAGGGTGTTGTCTCCCAGGGCGATGGCACCAGCGCCGGTTACCGTGTCGAGATCGCGATCGCCGTCCGCTGCGCTGATGTCGAACGTGCCCGTCGCGCCGATCGCAACCGACGAGACGATGTCACCGGCATCTGCCAGCACCAGCGCGCCGGCATCGATCGTGGTCCCGCCGGTGTAGGTATTCGCTGCGGTGAGGGTGACGCCGCCGTTCCCGGTCTTTATCAGACCGGCCGTACCCGACAGCACGCCGTTGATCATGCCGGTCCGGGCATCGATAGTGCTGCTCACGTTGGCGGCCACGGTTCGCGTCAGCGTTCCGCCCGCAATGGTATAAGTATCGAGTACCAAGGTCCCGTTCAGGATCGTGGCCGCGCCCTGCATCAGCGATACTTGCGTCTGGCTCGTTCCGCCGAGGTCGAGCGTGCCGCCGTGGATGACCGTCGAACCGCTGGCCGAACCGAGGGTGCCCGCGCCGGCCAACACCAACGATCCGTCATCGATGACGGTATCGCCGGTATAGCTGTTGGCACCCTTGAGGATCACGCCGCCGGAGCCGGTCTTTATCAACCCAGCCGTGCCGGACAGCGCGCCATCGACGCTCCCGGACCGGAGGTCTAGCATATCGTCGGCATCGATGGCCGCATTGCCTGCGAGGGTTCCGCCTGTCAGCGTATAGGTGCCGACCGAGAGCGTACCGTTCTGGACGGTACCGCCGCCCTGCGTGAGCGTTGCCTGGCTCTGACTGCCCGCGCCCAGGTCCAGGGTGCCGCCATTGATCGTTGTCGTACCGTCGCCGGAGCCCAAAGTCCCGGCACCTGCCAGCGCCAGTGTACCGCCGTTGACGACGGTGCCGCCGGTGTAACTGTTCGCTCCACCGAGCGTGACAGTGCCGTTGCCGGATTTGGTCAACGTGCCCGAGCCGCTCAGTGCGCCATCGATCGCCCCCGCCTGTGCATCGATTGCCGTGCCTGCATCCACGGAGGCATCGCTGGCGAGGATTCCGCCCGCAAGCGTGTAGGTATCGACCGATAGCGTACCGTTGCGGATCGTTCCGCCGCCCTGTGTGAGCGACGCCTGGATCTGCTGCGTATCGCCGAGGTCCAGGGTTCCGCCATTCACGATCGTCGATGCCGTATCCGCGCCGAGCGTGCCGTTGCCCGCCAGAGCCAAAGTGCCGGATTCGAGCGTCGTGGTGCCGGTGTACCCGCTTGCACCGGTGAGCGTCACCTGGCCGCCGGATCCCGAATCGATGTAAGTGATGACGCCCGGCGTGCCGGCCGTGCCATCCGAAAATCCACCGGACAGCACGGTCGTGTTGCCGTTCATATCGATGGTGTTGGTGTTCGTATCGTCCAGCGCGAAGCTGTTGGGATAGGTCTGCCCGTTCTGGTCGATCAGCAAGGTGCCGCCTGCGAAGGTCGGGTTTACCGAGGTTCCAAGGTTGCTCGAACCGTAGTTCGGACTTGCGGTGTCGATGTCGTTGGCTTGTCCCGGCACCGTCACGCCGCCGTCCGAGGTCACCGTAAAAGTCCCGGACGAGATCGCGTTCCCGGCCGGCGTCCACACCTGGGAAAGGCCGCTCGTGCTGGCGTAAGCGAACGTGTAGGTCCCCGCGGTGATGTCAGAGAAGGTCGCGGCCTGGAAATTGTAGACGCCGTTGTTCGCGCTGTCGGATGCTACCAGCGAATTCCCGTCCGGGCTGATGTAGAAGAAGTTCTGCCCTGCCGTCAGGCCTGCGGGCAACGTGCCGTTGGGGACGTTGCTCAGCAGGATCGAGAATGCCTGCGTGCCGACTGCGGAACTGTCCGCGCGATTGAGCTGTACGGCGCCCTCCGCCGAAACGGAGCCGCCGTGCCAGCTACCGTAGATGATCTGGACATCGAACAATCCCGCGGCCGAGCCGTCGGACACGAGATAGCCCAAGGCATCGGTATGCGCGCTGGCCATGCCCGCGCCCACGACAAGGCCCGCCGAGGCAATCGTGACCATTGCAGACCGTGTACCGACGAGAAACGTCAGCGATGCCGCGCTCTGAAGAAGACGCTCGCGTCCGATCTTGGCGAAGTGCCGTTTCCGGATTGCCATCCGATGTGCCCCTTTTTTCTGTGATTAGCTTGATCGAACTTGCGGCTAGGGGAGATGGGAAAGTCCGTCGCACGCACAAGCGGCTTTAGATGCTCACAGAAATTTCGAGCAATAACAGTTTGATCCGTTATGGAGAGTTAAGTTAACGTCGAGTTTTGTATTTCACTGCGACGGCTTCAAAAGCCGCAATGGCTATGCGCTTGTGGCGGCTTTGCGTTTCCGATCTTGCAAGACGGTAAACGCGGCGACGGATGACTCCGTCGCCGCGTACGCGTTGCGGTCGTTCCTTGGGGGCGACGGTCGGAACGGCCCGCTGGCGTCAGAACTTGAAGTTGACCCCGCCCATTACTGCCGAGCCGGAAAGCTGCAGTTGCGTGATGCGGGTCGCAGCGCCTTCGCTCTTTATCTTCGCGGTGTTGAGCAGATTGCGGCCCGATGCGTAGATCGACACATTGTCCGTGATGGCATAACTGGCGCCGATATCCAGCGAGAGGCGGTCCTCCAGATACTGGTCCTTGGCCCGGGTCGCGCCGACGGAAAGCAGGCTGCGGCCGTTATAGGACAGGGCGGCGCGCAAGTTGAGCTTGCCGTCGTCCCAGTAGACCGCGGCGTTGTACACGTGCTTCGACGTACCCGGAAGGCTGCCCTTCTCGCCCGGTCGGATGTCCGCCGACGATTTGATCAAGGCATAGTTCGCCGAGACGCCGAGGTTCGACAACGGGCCGGGCAGGAACGAGAGGTGCTGGTCGTAGTTCAGCTCGATGCCGCGCACCCAGGCGTGGGATATGTTGGCATAGGTGATGACCTGTGTGGGCGTCGCCTGATTGCCGAGCACAGCGAGGGTGACCGGGTCGGTGATGCCGCCGAATTGGGTCCGGCTGAAAATGTAATTCGACAGCTCCTTGTCGAACGCGCCGGCCGAGATGATGCCGCCTAACGGCAGGTAGTGCTCGATCGAGAGGTCGAAACTGTTGGCGGTGATCGGCTTGAGGTTCGGATTGCCGGTGGTGACGACGTTGTTGGCGGCGTCGATGGTTGCCGACGGATTGATCTGGTTGAAGCCCGGACGCGCGATCGTCGAGGAGTAGGAAGCGCGCGCGATCAGGCTGGGCGACAGTTCGTAGCGTGCCTGGATCGACGGGAAGAAGTTGGTGTAGCTCGACGAGGACGAGACCGGCACCAAGATCGAGCCCTTGCCGTTGGTGATCGTACCGCCTGCGGCCGCCGAGGACGTGATCGGGACGCTGGTAACGCCCTGGTAGCGCGCGTCGGTGTGTTCGACGCGCAGACCCGCCAGCAGGTGCAGCGCACCGAAGTCGGTCTCGCCCTGGACGTAGCCGGCAAAGACGTTCTCGCGGTTGTCCTGCTGTGCCTGCCCGCTGGCGTAGGCGTCGGCCTGAGCGTTGTTGCTGAAGCCGGGACCGGTGCCGTTCGCCCAGACGCTGCGCATGTAGTCGATGTCGATATTCGGGCCGTTTGCATAGTGGCTCTGGTCGAACAGGATGTTCCGCCCCGGGGCGGCGCTTGCCATGTCCAGCACCGGCACGCTCGTCGAGGTGTAGGAATTGAACACGTGCGTGTTGGTGCGCAGACGGACGTTGACGCCGAACTTGATGTTCTCGTTCTCACCGCCCAGCAGCGAAGTCGCGAGCGTGCCGTCGATCCCGCCCGACCACTCGCGGGTACGATAGATCTGGCTGTTGTTGGTCACGCTGGACAGCTTGTAGCCTGCGGTGCCGAAGGGATCGGTGCCGGTGAAAGTCGTGGTCGGGAACTCCCCGCCCGCATCCGCATAGGTGACGCTCGAGCCCGAGGCGGCCTTGTTGCTGAAGGTGGAAAGCGTGTCGTAGGGGCGGTAGTCCTGACCTTGCGCGTAGGATGCGCGCGCCGCGAGGTCCAGATTGCCAAACTGGTGATGGCCGCCGACTTCGGTGAGGTGCAGGCTGACGCGCTGCAGCATGTCGCGGACCGACTTGTCGTACTGGGTCGCGGGCGTCGTCAGCGAGCCGTTTGCGTTGGTCACCGTCGGGCTGCCCAGCTTGAACGCAAGCTGGTTGCGGGCGATGTCTTCCTGGTAGCCGCTGTTGACGTAGCGGATGTAGAGGCGGGTGTTCACGTCGGGCTCGTAGCCGAGTTCGATCGTGGCGCCCTTGGTCTTGCGGCGGAACTGGTAGTACGCCTGGGTCACGCCTGACCAGGCCAGATCCGGGGTGCCGCTCTTGTTGGCGAAGGAGACGCGGCGGTCGTCGGTGCCGAGCGCGTCCTGATAATAGGCGAGTGAGCCGACCAGGGTGAACGGACCGTCGCCGATACCATGGCCGCCGAAACGGATGCCTGCGCTGAGCGCCATGTCGGCGATCGCGGTGCTGCGGGAAAGTTGCTCGCCCGAACCCAGGCGGCCTTCCACGAAGTAGCCTTGGTTCGGCGCCAGCTTCTTCGGGGTGATTTCGATGGTGCCGCCCAATGCTTCGGCATCCATGTCGGGGCGGTTGGTCTTGGTGACCGTCACCGAGCCGATGAGGCCGGTCGGGAAAGCGTCGAACGCGAAAGCGCGGCCGCCGCCCTGGGGCGTGACGGGGCTTGGCGGCGGCAGGTGCGTGCCGGCAAGCGTGGTGCTGGTAAGGTCGGCATCGAGGCCGCGGATGTTGATCCAGTGGCCGACGCCGCTGTCCGCCGCGATCGTCACGCCGGGCAGGCGCGAGATGACCTCGCCGGCGTTGAGGTCGGGCAGGCGGCGCGCTTCTTCGACCGAGACGGTCTGGATGATGTTGGGCGCGGCTTCCTGCTTGGCACGGCTGTCGGTGGCGGCATGGCCGGTGACGACGATGTCGCCCTTCGGCTCGTTTGCTTCGTCTTCATCGGCCGCTGCGAACGCGGGCGAGGCCGCCGAACACAGGAGCATGGCGACGAGTACCGCGCGCTGGGCGCGAGGCAGGGCAGAACTTCTATTCGACACGATGACAGCCTCCGAGATGTCGTGATTGTCCAGCGGCGGTGGATCTGCCGCTGCTGCAACCCCTTGCTTGTCGAACAGCGCCATTAGAGAGGGAAAATTATCGCTGAATTATCTTGAATTATAATTTAAGGAAAATTATTGAATAAATTTTCAATACTTTCATAAAAATGAAATAAATTACATTTTCTAGAAATGGAAATTACTCTGTTATCAAATATCTCTCTCGATATGAGGGGAGTTGTTCTAATTTTCATTCAGGTGTATGTGCCTTAACCCCGCCACTCTTGCGAATGGCGGGGTGTGATACTTCACCGGTTGTCGAATACGGGCTGTCAGTCGTGGATGGCGTAGACCTGCAGCGCGGCGACGGTTTCCCCCTTGCGTGGGCGCATCACGTAGAGGCGATGGTTCTCGCCCACGTAGAGCGAGGACTTGCCGACCAGCGAGGCGTCGGTTTCCAGCAGGGTGGCGTTGCCGTTGGCGGCGATGCGGTAACGGCTCATGCCGGTATCGCCCGACACGTACAGGATGCGGCCCTTCTCGTCGAAGGACATGCTGTCAGCCGTCTCGGTGCCCGGCAGCGACTGGAGTTCCTTGCCGCTGCGCGCATCCAGCACGACGAGGCGGCCGGGTTCGCGCGAACCGGCAAACAGGCGCTGGCTGCGCTTGTCGTAGGCCAGCGGCACGTTCTTGTTGAGGTTGGGCGAAGTCCAGGTCCGCAGCGTGCCGGTCCTGATGTCGATAACGCCGACCGCGTTCTTGTCACGCATGCTGACGAAAAGACGTCCGCCCGTCCGGTCGAGGACGAGGCCCTTGAGCGTCATCGCCGGAACCGGGAAGCGGCGCACGACCTTGAGCGTGTCGAGCGAGATCGCGCTGATCTGCGATCCGGTATCGCCGTCGCGGCCGCTGACGTAGAAGACGCGGCCGACCAGATCGATGGCGCCGGTGTCGGACTTCGCGCCGACCGGGATCGAGGCGACGGTCTTGAAGTCGGTGGTCAGTACCTTGACCGTGCCATCCTTGCCTTCGGCCACCAGGAGATGGCCGGTCTTGGGGTCGAAGGCGACCTTGTGCGGCGAAACGACGTCACCGCCCGAAGCGATGAGCGCCCCGGTCTCCAGATTGAACGCGGCCATGAGCGCGCCGTCCTCGCCGGAAACATAGATGCGGTTGTGTGCCACGTCCGTCACCAGCTGGTCCCAGTCGCCTTCGGGCATGTCGGGGACCGGGGTGACGGCAAGCTGCTCGTAGACCGGCTTTTCGGCCGGGGCGGCGATGGCTGCACCGCTGATGCAGGCCGTGGCCGCCGCGAGCAGGAGGGAGGGGATCATGCGCATATCGTATTCTCCTTCAGAACTGAACGTTTACGCCGCCGAACACCGCTGATCCGGAAAGCTGGTGCTGGACGGTGTGGTCCCGCGTGCCTTCCGAACGGATCTTGGGGGTGTTGAGCAGATTGCGGCCCGATGCGTAGATCGAGACATTGTCGGTCACGGCGTAGCTGGCGCCGATGTCGAGCATGAACCGGGCCTCGGCATACTGGTCGAGTGCGCGGGTTGTGCCGACCGACCAGAGGCTGCGCCCCGCATAGGAGATCGCCGTGCGCACGTTGAGCTTGCCGTCGTCCCAGTAGACCGCGGCATTGTAGATATGCTTCGAGCTGGCGGGCAGCGGTCCCTTCTCGCCGGGACGAATATCGGCCGAAGAGTCGATGAGGGTGTAGTTGCCTGAAACGCCGAGGTTCGACAGCGGGCCGGGCAGGAACGAGAGGTGCTGGTCGTAGTTCAGCTCGATGCCGCGCACCCAGGCGTGGGAGATATTGGCATATGTGACGACCTGGGTAGGCGTCGCCTGATTGCCAAGCACGGCAAGGGTGACCGGGTCGGTGATGCCTCCGGACTGGGTGCGGTTGAAGATGTAGTTCGACAGTTCCTTGTCGAATACGCCCGCCGAGACGATGCCGCCGAACGGCAGGTAGTGCTCAACCGAAAGATCGAAGCTGTTGGCGGTGATCGGCTTCAGGTTCGGATTGCCGGTAGTGACGATGTTGTTGGCGGCGTCGATGGTTGCCGACGGATTGACCTGGTTGAAGCCCGGACGCGCGATCGTCGAGGAGTAGACCGCGCGGGCAATCAGGCTCGGCGAGAACTCGTAACGGGCCTGCAGCGAAGGAAAGAGGTTCGTGTAGCGCGACGTGGACGAGGTCGGCACCAGGATCGAACCCTTGCCGTTGGTGATCGTGCCGCCTGCTGCTGCCGAGGATGTGATCGGGACGCCGGTGTTGCCCTGGTAGCGGGCGTCGGTGAACTCGGCGCGCAGACCGGCGAGCAGATGCAGTGCACTGAAGTCGGCCTCGCCCTGCACGTAACCCGCGAACACGTTCTCGCGGTTGTCCTGCCGGGAAAGGCCGCCCGCATAGGCATCCGCCTGAACATTGTTGCCGAAGCCGGTGCCGGTTCCGCCGGACCACAGGCCGCGCATGGCGTCGATATCGATGTCCGGGCCGTTCGAATAATGGCTCTGGTCGACGATCGCATTGGCACCCGGCGCAACCACCGCGAGCTCGGTCGAGGGGAAGGTGGTGGCCGTGTAGGGGTTGATGACGTGGGTGTTGGTGCGCAGTCGCACGGCGACACCGAACTTGATGCTCTCATTGGCGCCGCCGGTCAGTGCGGTCGGCAAGGCGGCGTTGACCGCGCCGGACCACTCGCGGGTACGATAGAGGTTGTCGTTGTTGGTCAGGCTGGAGAGCTTGTAGGCGCCGGTCCCGAAAGGATCGGTCCCGGTGACGGTATATGACGGATAGTACCCGCCTGCATCACCATAGGTGATGTTTGCCGAACCCGGCTTCGAGGTGAAAGTCGAAATCGTGTCGTAAGGACGGTACTCGCGCCCCTCCGCGAAGGACACATGGTAGTCGAGTGCCAGATCGCCCAGCTTGTTGCGGCCACCGATTTCGGCAAGCTGCAGGTTCACCTTCAGCAGGGTGTCGCGCAGGCTCTTGTCGAGCTGCTTGACCGGCGACGTGTAAGTGCCGTCGGCGTTGGCCGTCGCCGTGCCAGAGGTCTTGATCGCAAGCTGCTGGCGCCAGTTGTCTTCCTGGTAGCCGGTGTTCAGGTAGCGGGCATAGAAACGGGTATCGGCATCGGGTTCGTAGGCGAACTCGATGCTGCCGCCCTTCGTCACATGGCGGAACGTGTTGTAGGACTGCGACATGCTCGACCAGGCCAGGTCCGGGGCGGAGGCCTTGTTGACGTAGCTGGTGCGCCGGTCGTCCATGCCCAGCGCGTCACGGTAGTAGGCCAGCGAGCCGACGATCGAGAACGGCCCGCCGCCGTTCTTGTCGCCGAAACGGATGCCGCCGCTGGCGGACAGGTCGACGACGCCGGTGTGGCGCGACAACTGCTCGCCCGAACCCAGGCGGGCGGTGAGGAAATGGTCGCGGCCGGTCGGAATTGCCTTGGGCGAGATTTCGATGGTGCCGCCAAGCGCCTCGGCGTCCATGTCGGGATGGTTGGTCTTGGTCAGCGTGAGCGAGCCGAACACGCCGGTCGGCATCACGTCGAACGAGAAGGCGCGGCCGCCGCCTTGCGGGGTCACGGGGTCCGGCGGCGGCAGGTGCGTGCCGCCGAAGGTCGTGCTGGTGAGGTCGGCGTCGAGCCCGCGGATGTTGACGAAGTGGCCGACACCCTTGTCCGCACCGATGGTGACGCCCGGCAGGCGGGCGATCGCCTCGCCCGCATTCAGGTCGGGCAGGCGAAACGCCTCTTCCTGCGAGATCGACTGAACGATGTTGGGCGCGTCCCTCTGCCGCGCACGGCTCTCGGCGCTGCCGTCCGCCGTGACGACGATGTCGGCGTGCTCGCCCGTATCGAGGTCATCGGCGAGTGCCGGTACGGCGGTGCCGCAAAGAAGGGCGGATACGATGACGGCGCGTGCCGTTTGGCCTGCGCAAGATGTGTTTCCGGACATTGAACTGACCCCCGAGTTGCGTCGGACGGGGCGGGGCGAATCACATCGCGAAGCCGTCGTCCGGTGGTTCGGGGGCGCCGGTTAGGCGCGCCGGATTATGCGAAAATTAGCGATCGGGAGGTGCAAGCAATATTGCTGCAATGTACAGAATTCTGCCAAAAACGTCATATTTATGTAATGGCCGGCGGATTAATCAGCATCGCAATTTGCCTCTGTGCGACTGGTGATTGTCTGCCATGCGTCTCTGTCTTGTCGAAGATGATCAGACCATCGGCGAAGCTGTCCGCAGCGGTTTCCGGTCTTATGGCTTCATGGTCGATTGGGTCGAGGACGGCGACGCGGCCGAGCATGCGCTGGGAACCAACGATTACTGGGCGGTACTGCTCGACCTCGGCCTGCCGGGCAAGTCCGGGCTCGAAGTGCTGTCCTGGATGCGCGGGCGGGGCAACGACACGCCGGTCATCATCCTCTCGGCGCGCGATGCCGTTCAGGACCGCATCGCCGGTCTGGACTGCGGGGCTGACGACTATCTTCCCAAGCCCTTCGACCTCGACGAGCTTGCCGCACGCCTTCGCGCCGTCCGGCGGCGCCGCGAAGGCCGGGCGAGCGTGCTGCGCCGCTACGGGCAGGTCGTGTTCGACCCCGCGCGGCAGGTGGTGACCTATCGCGGCAAACCGGTGAACCTGCGGGGGCGCGACCTCGCATTCCTGGCGGCGCTTCTGGAGGAGCCCGGCAAAGTGCTTTCGCGTGACCAGCTGATCGACCGCGTATACGGCTGGGACGTCGAGATCGAGAGCAATGCCGTGGAATTCCATATACATGCCCTGCGCCGCAAGCTGTCGCCGGACGCCATCCGCAATATTCGCGGCGTCGGCTATTTTCTGGCCGACGAGCCGGCCGACTGACCGTTCGGGTGTCGATCAAGCAAAGACTTCTGCTGTGGCTGCTTGTCCCCCTGCTGGGGCTGAGCGTCGTCTTCATCGGCGGCACTTACGCGGTCGAGCGGGCAGCCATCGAACATTACCAGGACCTTCGCCTGCGCCAGATCGCCACAGGCATTCCGCCAAGGCTCAAGACCGCGGATTTCAGGGCGATCAACGTCAAGCTGTTCCACGGCAGGGACGATTTCCTGCTGCAGGTATGGACCGGCGACCGGGAAATCTACCGCTCGACGATTGATCGCGGCCTGCCCCGCTTCACGCAACCCGGCTTCGGCATCCGCTCGATCGGCGGGGAGCGGTGGAAGGTGTACCTCCGGCATGCGGGGCCTTACACGATCCAGGTGGGACAATCGCTGGAAGAGCGCAGCGCACTGGCGCGGGAGCGTGCCTTGCATCTGGTCGCACCGCTGATCCTGCTGATCGTGGTCATTGCGCTTTTCACGCCTCTGGCGGTCACGGCGGGGCTGCGGACCTTGCACAGGATCTCGCGCGAACTGGATGCCCGGCACATCGACCGGCTCAATCCGCTCGACCCCACTGGCGAGCCAGCGGAAATCCAGCCGCTGGTGCAGGCGATCAACACCCTGTTGAACCGGTTGGGGAGGGCGGCCGGGGCGCAGCAGCGGTTCCTGGCCGACGCCTCGCACGAACTGCGCACGCCGCTGGCCGGACTGCAACTGCAGGTCCAGATGGTAGAGCAGGCAGGATCCGATGCGGAGCGCCGGAACGGGCTGGAAGCGCTCAAGGCCAGCGTGAAGCGGACCGGGCGGCTGGTCGAACAGTTGCTTGCGACCTCGCGCCTCGATGCGGAGGGGTCGGTGGCCAGCCGCGGGCCGATCACGATCAACACGATCGTGCGCGAAGCGCTCGTCCGGCTCGATCCGCTGGCCCAGGCCAAGCGGATCGACATTGGCCTCGTGCACGATGACGAGGCTGTCGTACCGGGCGACGGGGACGAGCTTATGCTGCTCGTACTCAATCTGATCGACAACGCGATCCGCTATACGCCGGTCGGAGGGCAGGTCGATGTGGCACTGTGGCGGGGCAATGGCACATTCGACCTGACGGTCGAGGACAGCGGGCCAGGCATTCCGCAGGCCGAGCGTACACGCGCGTTCGACCGATTCTTCCGGGGTGCCGGACATACCGTGGCGGGAAGCGGCCTCGGCCTGGCGATCGCCAAGCGCATTGCCGATCGGCATGCGGCGGCGATCACGCTGGAAGATGCGGCCTCGCTGGGCGGTCTATGCGTGCGCGTCCGGTTTCCGCAGGATAGGCCGTCAACGCGGCCCCAGTTCGCGGACCCCGAACAGAACCGTCTCGCGTAGCCAGCGATGCGCGGGGTGGTCGTCGAACCGCCGATGCCAGACCATGTGGCTGCGCAAGGGCTCCGGCTGGACCGGCAGTTCGACCAGTTGCACCGCATAGGCGCGGCGGAATTCCTCGCCGATATGCCGCGCCGTGACGGCGATCATGTCCGACTGCATGAGGATGGCGCCGATCGACAGGTAAGGCGCCTCCACGCGGACGGCGCGTTCGAGGCCCATTTCCGCGAGACCTGCATCCATGGCGCTCAGATCGTCGCCGCTCGACGAGATTGCAAGGTGGGGTAGCGCCGCGAAGGCGGCGGCGTCCATCCGCGATCCGAGGACCGGATGGCCCCGGCGCACCAGTCCCACGAACTGATTGTCGATGAGTTCGCGTGCGTGGAAACGGGCCTGGGCCGGAGGCCGCGCGACCAGTGCAAGATCCAGTTCCGCGCGGTCGAGCAGGTCGGCGACGTCCAGAGTGCCACTCGGCACGAAGCGCAGGCGGATATGCGGCGCCATCGCCGCCACCTTCTGCAGGATCGGCCCGACCAGCGCGATTGCGGCATGGTTGTTGACCGCGACGACGAAGCGGTGATGCGTCTCCTCGGGCGCGAAGTGCTCGGTTTCCAGGGCGGTGCGCAGTTCGAGCAGGGCATGGCGAACGGGTTCCGCCAAACGCTCCCCGCGCGGCGTCGGCAGCATCCCCTGCGGCGTGCGGACGAAGACCTGATCGCCGAGCAGATGGCGCAGGCGGTTGAGCGCGTGGCTCATCGCCGGCTGGCTCAGACCAAGGCGGGCGGCGGCGCGGGTGACGCTGCGTTCGCGCAATATCGCCTCGAACACCAGCAGCAGGTTCAGGTCGAGCCGGGCGCCGGTCCGCTCTTCATTCATATCGTGCATGTACGAATTTATATAATGAGTTGGAGTAATGCTGCAAGTGCGGGCATTCAGCTGCCCATGGATATCCCGGATAGCCCCCAGCCGGTATGGCAGATGCTTCACCTGCCCTGCGTGGCGCCGGAAGCGCTGGTCGTCGTCCTGCAGGGCACCGACCGGTCCGACATGACCGCATTCGTGCCGGGTTGGCACGAAGCGGTGCCCCGCGCCGCTTTCGCGGCGATCCTGACGGAACGGAAATCCACCGCCGACGCCGCGCTGATCCGGGCGCGGATTGACGAAATGGGGCTGACCTTCGGACAAGTCGTGCTGGTCGGCGCGGGAAGCGCCGGGCACGTCGCGCTCGATCTGGTGCTGCAGGGCCGGGCGCCGGGTGCGGGCGCGATCGTCGTCGATCTGCCCCGTCCCGCCCTGCCGCGGGTGATGCGCGCGGCGCCCGCCTCGCTGCGCTTCGTCCAGCACCGCGACGAGGACGATCCCGAGGGGCGCGCCTTTCACGAGATGATCCGCGTGCTGCGCGACCTCTCCTTCGACATCCGCACTTTCGCGCTGTGGGACGGGCCTGACCCCACGAACGGCGCGCTGAACACTTTCCTGGTCGAGCTCGTCGCCCAAGCGAGCCGCTATCCTTCCGCAGCCCGGCACCCCACCCGGCAGGACGACTCCACGGACGCTGCATGAAAAACATCATCAAGCTCGCGCTGCACCGGCCCTATACGGTCGTCGTTCTCGCGATCCTCATCCTGATCTACGGTCTTTCGGCGGTGGTGCGCACCCCGGTCGACATCTTTCCCTCGGTCAACGTGCCGGTGGTCAGCGCGGTCTTCAGCTACAACGGCCTCTCGCCCGACCAGATGTCCGGGCGCATCGTCACGTTCTACGAGCGCGCGCTGACCGGCAGCGTCAACAATATCGAGCATGTCGAATCGCAGTCGCTGCCCGGCTACGGCATCGTGAAAATCTACTTCCAGCCCTCGGTCGACATCAACGCCGCGCTGGCGCAGGTCACCGCGACCTCGCAGACGGTGCTCAAGCAGATGCCCGCCGGCATCACCCCCCCGACCATCCTGAGCTTCGACGCATCGAGCGTGCCGGTGCTGCAGCTGGCGCTGTCGTCCAAGACGCTGCCGGACACGACGCTGTTCGACCAGGCCTCCGCGTTCATCCGCCCGCAGCTCGCCTCGGTCGCGGGGGCGTCGGTGCCGCTGCCCTACGGCGGCAAGGTGCGCCAGGTGCAGGCCGACCTCAATCCGCAGGCGCTGCAGCAGTACGGCATTTCGGCCAACGACGTCACCGCCGCGCTGGCCAGCCAGAACCTGATCATTCCGGCGGGCACGCAGAAGATCGGCAATCTGGAATACACCATCAACCTGAACGCCTCGCCCGATGCGATGGCCAAGTTCAACGACCTGCCGATCAAGACCGTCAACGGCGCCACCGTCTACATGCGCGACGTCGCCTTCGTGCATGACGGCAACCCGCCGCAGACCAACGTGGTCCACGTCGACGGCGGCAACGCGGTGCTGCTCAGCATCATCAAGTCCGGCGCGACCTCCACGCTCGACGTGATCAACGGCGTCACCGGCCTGCTCCCCGCCATCCGCGATACCCTGCCTGCCGGACTGAACCTGCTGGCCACCGGCGACCAGTCGGTGTTCGTCACCAGCGCGGTGTCGGGCGTGGTGCGCGAAGGCGTGATCGCCGCCGCGCTGACCGGGCTGATGATCCTGATCTTCCTGGGCAACTGGCGCTCGACGCTGATCATCCTCGTCTCGATCCCGCTGTCGATCCTGGCCTCGCTGGGCACGCTGGCGGTGCTGGGGCAGACGATCAACGTGATGACCCTGGGCGGCCTGGCGCTGGCGGTGGGCATCCTCGTCGACGACGCCACGGTGACGATCGAAAACATCAACGCCCATCTCGAAGGCGGCGAGGACGTGCGCGATGCGGTGCTGCACGGCTCAGAACAGATCGTCCAGCCCGCCACCGTCTCGCTGCTGTGCATCTGCATTGCCTTCGTGCCGATGTTTTGGCTGAACGGCGTGTCCGGCAGCCTGTTCCGTCCGCTGGCGGAAGCGGTGGTGTTCGCGCTGATCGCCTCCTACCTGCTGTCGCGCACGCTGGTCCCGGCGATGGCCGACCGCCTGCTCAAGCCGATCCGTCACGGCGAGGCGCCGACCGGCGGCCGGATCTCGCAGACCCTTCAGCGCGCCCAGCGCCGGTTCGAGGCCGGGTTCGAGACGCTGCGCGCCTATTACCTGGGCCTGCTCGAACTCGCGCTCGGTCGCCGCCGTCCGGTGGTAATCGGCTTCATTGGCCTGTCGCTGCTGTCGCTGTGCCTGTACCCGCTGCTGGGACAGGACTTCTTCCCGCAAGTCGACGGCGGCCAGATTCGCATCCACATGCGCGCCCAGACCGGCACCCGGATCGAGGCGACCACGCGCACCGCCGACCAGGTCAGCACCGCCATCCGCGATATCCTGCCGCATGGCGAGGTCGCGGGCGTCGTCAGCAACATCGGCCTCAGCGTCAGCGGCATCAACATGGCCTACGACAACGCCGGCACCATCGGCACCGAGGACGCCAGCATCCAGGTCAGCTTGGCGCCGGAGCACGGCGAGACGGCGGACTACGTGAAGACCCTGCGCGAGGAACTGCCGCGCCGCTTCCCCGGCGTCGATTTCGCCTTCCTGCCCGCCGACATGGTCAGCCAGATCCTGAACTTCGGCACACCTGCGCCGATCGACCTCCAGATCGTCGGCAGCGACCTTGCCGCCAACCGCGCTTATGCCACCGCGCTGCTCGCCCGCATCCGCAAGATACCCGGCGTCGCCGACGCCCGTATCCAGCAGGCCTTCCAGCAGCCCGCGCTCAGCGTGTCGCTCGACCGCTCGATGGCAGGCGCGGTGGGGATCAACGCCCGCGACACGGCCAATGCGATGCTGACGACGTTCTCGGGCAGCGGGCAGGTCGCGCCGACTTACTGGCTCGATCCCAAGACCAGCGTGTCCTACCCGGTCGCCGTGCAGATGCCCCAGCGTGACATCACCTCGCTCGACGGGCTGAAGAACATCCCGCTGACGCCCAGCACTGCCGCCGCCGGGCAGACGCCCGAACTGCTGCGCAACCTTGCCGACATCAGCCGCGCACCCAACAACGCGCTGATCTCGCACTACAACGTGCGCCCGGTGATCGACATCTACGCCACCCCGCAGGGGCGCGATCTGGGTGCCGTCGCGGCGGACGTGAACAAGATCGTCGCCGATGCCGCCAAGACCCTGCCCAAGGGATCGAGCGTGGCGCTGCGCGGTCAGGTCGCGACGATGACCAGCGCCTATACGCAGCTGTTCGTCGGCCTCGCCTTCGCGATCCTGCTGATCTACCTGCTGATCGTCGTCAACTTCCAGTCCTGGCTCGATCCGCTGGTGATCGTGCTGGGCCTGCCGACGGCGCTGGCGGGCATCGTGTGGATGCTGTTCGCGACCGGCACGACGATGTCGGTGCCCGCGCTCACCGGAGCCATCCTGTGCATGGGCGTCGCGACCGCCAACTCGATCCTGCTGATCGCCTTCGCCCGTGAACGTCTGGACGGCGGTTCCGCGCCGCTGACGGCGGCCATGGAAGCGGGCGCCGCGCGCTTCCGCCCGGTGCTGATGACCGCCAGCGCGATGATCCTGGGCATGATTCCGATGGCGATCGAGCCGGGCCAGAACATGCCGCTGGGCCGCGCGGTGATCGGCGGGCTGCTGTTCGCCACTTGCGCCACGCTCGTCCTCGTTCCCACGCTCTTCGCCATCGTCCACGGCGCAGGCAAGGTCATCAAGCGCGATACTTCGGGCATCGCTCCCGAACCCGCCACCATCTGAGAGCCATCATGTCCACTCCATCCATCACCCCAAAGACGCCCAGCCGCCGCTTCCTCCTAATCGCGGGAGCGACAGGAACTGCGTTGGCGATCGTGATCGCCGCCTCCGGCCTGATCACCCGCGCCGTTTCGGCAAGCGCCAACGCGCAGTGGTCGGGCAGCAACGCGGTGCCCACCGTGAACCTCGCGAAGCCGCAGGTCGGACAAGCCAGCGCGATCAGCCTGCCGGGGACGATCCAGCCCTTCCAGAAGGCGCAGCTCTATGCGCGGGTGGACGGCTACCTGAAATCGTGGAGCGTCGATATCGGCGCGCCGGTCCACGCCGGGCAGACGCTGGCCGTCGTCGATGCGCCCGACCTCGACCAGCAACTGGCCGCCGCGCGCGGCGATCTGGCGATGGCCCAGGCGAACTACCGCCTGGCCACGCTGACCGCCACGCGCTGGTCCGACCTGAGCCAGACCGGCGCCGTCGCGCAGCAGGTGGTGGACGAGAAGGCGGGCGACCGCGAGGCCAAGCGCGCGGTCGTCTCCGCGCTTCAGGCCAAAGTGCGCGGGATTGAGGCCCTGTCCGCCTACAAGCGCATCGCCGCGCCGTTCGACGGCATCGTGACCGCGCGCAAGACCGATATCGGCGCGCTCATCACCGCCGGATCGAACGGGCAGGAACTGTTCGAGGTCGCCGACTTGCGCAAGCTGCGCATCTACGTGCAGGTGCCGCAGACGCTGGCGGCCAAGCTCAAGGTCGGGCAGCAGGCGACGTTCACGCTGCCCGAACAACCCGGACAGACGCTGAAAGCCAGCGTGGCGGCGATTTCCCACGCCCTGGACCCGGCGGCGCGCACCATGCTGGTGCAGCTGCAGGCGGCCAATCCCGGCAATGTGGGCGCCGGCGCCTATTGCCAGGTGACCTTCGATGAACCGGCGGCGGCAAGCAACGCCATCCGCATTCCCGCGACCGCGCTGATCGTGCGCAACGCCGGCAGCGCCGTCGCCATCGTCGGCCCCGGCAACAAGGCGGTGATCCGCGACGTCAAGCTGGGCCGCGACTACGGCGATGCCGTCGATGTCGTCGCCGGGCTGTCGCCCTCCGACCGCATCGTCGACACCCCGCCCGAAACGCTGCGCACCGGCGACGCGGTGCGGATCGCCGCTCCCGCCCCCGCCAAGACGAAGGCCGGCGCATGACCGGCCTTGCCCGCAGGCTGCGCTTCGGCCTTACCCTCCTCGCCGCGTCATCGCTGGCGGGCTGCAACCTGGCACCGGCATATCACCCCCCCACCATGCCGGTGCCGGACCATTTCGCCCCGCTGCCTGGATGGAGCGAGGCGGCGCCCGCCGATGCCGCGCCGCGCGGGGCATGGTGGGAGGCATTCGGCGATCCTGCGCTCAATGCCTTCGAGGCCCGCCTGACCGCCGACAATCCCGACCTGCAGGCCGCCGTCGCCCGCTACGACCAGGCCAGCGCCTATGCCCGGCAGGCACGCGGCGCGCTCCTCCCTTCGGCAAGCCTGCAGGGCAGCGCCACCCGCAACCGGCAGTCGGCGGACAAGCCCCTGCGCGGCTCGGGACAGCCCGACGTCTACAGCGCCGACCAGGCCAACGGCGTGGTGGGCTACGAACTGGACTTGTGGGGCAAGCTGCGCAACCAGCTCACCAGCCGCAAGGCGATGGCGCAGGCCAGCGACGCGGATCGCGCGGCGGCGCAGCTGAGCCTGCAGGCCCAGCTTGCCGACAGCTATTTCCAGCTGCGCGGTCTCGATGCCCAGACCCGGCTGCTCGACGATACGGTAGCGCTCTATCGCAAGAGCCGCGACCTGACCGCCATTCTCTATCGCGGCAAGCTGGCGGCGCAGATGGACGTGTCGCGGGCGGAAGCGCAGCTGGGCACCGCGCAGGCCGCGCTGACCGAGGTGCACAGTCGCCGCGCGCTGCTGGTGAATGCGATCGCCGTCCTTGTCGGCACCATGCCGAGCGATTTCGCAGTTACCCCGGCCGATCTTCCGCCGGCACTGCCCGCCGTTCCGGAAGGGGTGCCCTCGGAACTGCTGCAACGCCGCCCCGACATCGCCTCGGCCGAACGAGCGATGGCCTCGGCCAATGCCGGGATCGGCGTCGCGCGCGCGGCGTTCTACCCCTCTATCAGCTTCAACGCGCTGGGCGGGTTCCAGAGCGCAGGCAGCGATCCCTTCAAGGCCAGCGACATCCTCTGGTCGCTGGAGCCGTCCATCAACCTGCCCATCTTCCAGGGCGGCCGCCTGAAGGCTGACCTGGATGCGGCGCATGCGCGCTTTCGCGAAATGTCCGCGCAGTATCGCGGAACGGTGCTCCGCGCCTTTCGCGAGGTAGAGGACAATCGCGTGCTGCTGTCCGATCTTGCGAAGGAGCGCGGGTTCAACGACACGACCGTTGCCGCCGCGACGCAGACGTCGAATGCGGCGAGCGATCTCTATCGTGCAGGAACCACGAGTTATCTGGACGTGGTCACCGCCCAGACTTCCCTGTTTCAGGCGCAGCAGGCCGCCCTCGACGTGCGGACACGCCATTTCGTCGCCGCGGTGGACCTTGTCCGCGCATTAGGCGGTGGATGGTAGTACGCCGCCGCCTTGTCCGAACCGGAGCGGACGAATCTTATCCCGCCCGTGATCGCGCCGGGCACGGCAGCGTCAGAAGCGGAGGCATCGCACCCGGGAGCCCGCAACCGCGGGCACCGCATGCGCGCGCCGTTCCACCAGCAGGTCGGCGCGGGCGAGCAGCATCTGGGCCGATGCTTCCTGCCGCTCGATGATGGCGACGCCGTCTCCCGCATTGTCTCCTGCCGCGCAAAGGAACTGATCGCGATCGCTTCTGCCCGGCGCATCGTGGAGCAGCCGGTGCTCGCTCCACTGCAAAGCCTGATCGAAGCCCGCGCCGGAAAGCGCGCAGATCATGGGCGCCAGAAAGAGGCGGGCAGTGGTCAGCGCGGCGGTCGGATTGCCTGGCAGGCCAAGCACATGAGTCCGGCCGATCCTGCCGTACCATAGCGGCTTGCCCGGCTTCATCGCCACACCGGCAAAGGCCATCCGCAGGCCCAGCGGCATCAGCGCCCTCCGTGCCAGATCCCGGTGGCCGTGCGAGGCGCCGCCCGCGACGACGATAAGGTCCGTCCCGTCCATCGCCGCCATCGCAGCCGCACGCAGGTCCTCGACCCGGTCCATCGATCGCAAGGTGCCGAGCGGTTTCGCACCCCATTGACGCGCCATCAGCAGCAGGGCTTCGCTCAGGCTGTCGGGGATGGTATCGACGTCGGGTGCGGCATTGCCGGGAACGACAAGCTCGTCTCCATTGACCATCACCCGAAGCCGGGGTTGGCGCCACACGGGCAGCTTCGCAATATCGGCAGCGGCGGCGACCACCATGGCGCGGGGACCGATCCGGCTGCCTGCCGGGAGCAGCGCCGTACCTTTCGCAAAATCGGATGCGCGCGGCCTGACATGGGGCTTGCCCGAAGTACGCGGCAGGATCACCTCTTTGCCGTCGAGGCGGGCGTGTTCGCGCATCACCACCCGGTCTGCTCCCAAGGGTATCGGTGCGCCGGTCGAGATGCGCATCGCGGCTCCGGGTCGCAATGGCAACGGCTGGCTTCCCCCGGCCACGCTCTCTCCCTGCAGCACGAAGCGGGTGAAATCCCCGGCAAAGTCCTCGGACCGGACGGCGAAACCGTCCATTGCCGCGCTGTCCCGCCTTGGTGAATCGATCTGCGCGATGGCATCACCGGCCAGCGTCCGGCGGCCGGCCTTCGCCAGCGGGACCCATTCGACCCCCAGCGGCGCGCAGCTTTGCCGGACTATCGCCTGCGCGTCATCGAAGGTTGCGGCAGCGTGGCAGGGCAGTTCGGGAGCGGTGGCCATTCGCCTACTCCCCTACCGCGATGCGCAGGGGCATTGCCACCGCCGAACCGACGGGCACCGTGCCGTCGGCCTGCGCGACGGCCTCTCCGATCAGGATCAGAGTGGGGCGGTCCTCGGCAAAGGCCTGGGCCACCAGCGGCAGCAGGTCCAGCCGGGTGCGCAATTGCTGCTCCTGCGGCAGCGACGCGTCGCAGGTGATCAGGGCAGGCGTGGAGCCCGGCAGACCGGCGGCGATGAGCGCCATGCTCAGTTCCGGTGCCGCTTCCCGGCCCATGTAGACGGCCAGCGTGCAGGCGGGATCGGCGAGCGCCGGCCAGTCCAGATCGAGTGCCTGCCCGTTGCGGCTATGGGCCGTGACGAACTGCACCCGACGGGCGATGCCGCGTAGGGACAGCGACAGCCCGGCCGATGCCGCAACGGCGCTGGCGGCGGTGATGCCCGGACAGATGCGCACCCGCACGCCGACCTTGCGCAAGGCTGTCATCTCTTCGGTCGCACGGGCGAACATGGCCGGGTCGCCGCCCTTGAGCCGCACCACGCGCTTACCGGCAAGCGCGGCTGCGACGAGCATCTCATCGATGCTCTGCTGATCGCGGGAGTGGCGGCCCGAGCGCTTGCCCACGCTGACGCGGTCCGTGCGGGCAGGGATGAGATCGAGCACGCCGGGGCCGACGAGCGCGTCGTGGAAAACGACGTCGGCCGCCGCGATCAGCTTTTCCGCCTTGCGGGTCAATAGATCCGGGTCGCCCGGCCCGGCGCCGACCAGCCAGACTTCACCGGGGGCGATCAGTTCATTCGGCTGCATCGAGAACCTCCTCGTTGGCCTGTGCCGTATTGGTCTGTGCAAGAATTTTGGCGAGGGCAGGGCGGCACGACCCGCAGTTGGTGCCCGCGCCCAGCGCCCTGCCGATGGCGGGAACGTCCACCAGCGCCTGCTCGCGGATGGCGGCGACGATCTGGTTGAGGCCGATGTCGAAGCAGACGCAGACGGTCGCGCCCTTGTCCGGCTGGCTGCCGGGGCCGCGCGCGGCGAGCACGGTGGCGCCCACGTCGCCCGCCGCGAGTTGCCCGATCAGCCAGTCGCGCGAAGGCAGCAGGCCGGTGCGGGTGACGAACAGCACGCCCGCCAGACGCCCCTCGACGATCACCGCGATGCGGCGCGAGCCTCGGGTATGGTCGATGGCCTCGATGCGCTCGCCTTTGGGCAGGCAGGCTTCGATGCGCGCGGCATCGCCATTGCCCGCGATCTCGTAGAGCGCGCCGCCGGGCACCGCCACGCGCGTCGCCCACAGGCAGGGCACGCGGGCGGGTTCATCGCCGCGCAGGATGAGGAAGCCCTTCCATTCGGTCTCGACTTTGGCGAGCGCGGCGGGGGTGGACTTGAAGCCGGGCTGGCCGGAGTGCGGATCGACCAGCGGGCGCGGCAGCAGGCCGGTGCGGCCGCCGGTGGAGATCTGGTCGGTCCAGTGGATCGGCGTGAAGATCTCGCCCGGGCGTTGCCCGTCGCTGAGCTGCACGCGGAAGGTGCTGTTGCCCTGCGGGGTCGAGACGCGGGCGAGATCGCCGTCCGTGAGGTCCAGCGCGAGGGCGTCGGCGGGATGGACCTCGACCAGCGGCTCCTCGCGGTGGCGTGCCAGCTTGGGGGCGAGGCCGGTGCGCGTCATCGTGTGCCACTGGTCGCGGTAGCGCCCGGTGTTGAGCGTCAACGGCCAGTCGGCGAGCGGTGCCTGAAGGTCCATCTGTCCGACCTTGACCATCCGCGCGCGTCCGCTCGGCGTCGGGAAGCGACCGTCGGCGAACGGTGTACCACCCCAGCGGAACGGCTCCATCGCGTCATAGGCAAGGTTGCCGATCGCGGCGTGGGCGGCGAGGTTCAGGACGCGCGCGCCATCATTCTGATAGCCCGTGAGGCGCGCATGTTCGCGCCAGATGTCGGCGGGAGTATCATAGGCGAAGGCGCTCCCCCAGCCCATCCGGCGGCCCACTTCCTTGACGATCCACCAGTCCGGCTTCGCCTCCCCGGGCAGCGCCATGAACGGACGCTGGCGGCTGATGGTGCGCTCCGAATTGGTGACGGTGCCGTCCTTCTCCCCCCATGCGGCGGCGGGGAGGCGCACATGGGCATAGGCGGTGGTGTCCGTGTTCGCGATGACGTCGGAGACGACGACGAAGGGGCATTTCTCCAGCGCCGCACGCACGTTGCCCGCGTCGGGCAGCGAGACGGCGGGGTTGGTCGCCATGACCCACAGCGCCTTGATCCGCCCCTCGCCGATCGCGCGGAACAGGTCCACTGCTTTGAGACCCGGCTTCGTCGCCATCGTCGGCGCGGCCCAGAAGCGGCCGACGCGCGCGACGTTCTCGGCCGCGAAGTCCATGTGCGCAGCCAGCGTCGAGGCGAGCCCGCCGACCTCGCGCCCGCCCATCGCATTGGGCTGCCCGGTGATCGAGAACGGCGCCGCGCCCGGCTGGCCGATCCGCCCCGTCGCAAGATGCAGGTTGATGATCGCGTTGACCTGGTCGGTGCCGCGGATCGACTGGTTGATCCCCTGGCTGAACATCGTGACCGTGCGCGGGTTCGCGGCAAACATCTCGTAGAACTGCAGCAGCAGCGCGGGATCGAGGTCACAGGTCTGCGCCGTGGTCCACACGTCATGGCCGGTCGCAAGGTGCTCCCAGAAACCCTCGGGCGCATCGACGTGGGCAGCCATGAACGCCTTGTCGACCATGCCCTGCTCGGCGAGCCATGCCAGCAGCCCGTTCATCAGCGCCACGTCGCTGCCGGGGCGCAGCGGCAGGTGCAGGTCGGCGCCTTCGCAGGTTTCTGTGCGGCGCGGGTCGATGACGATCAGCTTCGTGCCCCGCTCTGCACGCGCCGCCTGGATGCGCTGGTAGACGATCGGATGGCACCATGCCGTGTTCGAACCGACCAGCACGACGAGGTCGGCCTTGTCCAGATCCTCGTAGCCGGCGGGCACCACGTCCTCGCCGAAGGCGCGGGTGTGGCCGGCGACCGCGCTCGACATGCACAGGCGCGAATTGGTGTCGATGTTGGCCGAACCGATGAAGCCCTTCATCAGCTTGTTGGCGACGTAATAGTCCTCGGTCAGCAGCTGGCCGGAAACATAGAACGCCACGCTGTCCGGGCCATGGCGGGCGATGGTGTCGCGAAAGCGCTTGGCGACGAGGTCCAGCGCCTTGTCCCAGCGTACGCGCTTGTCGCCGATCATCGGGTGGAGAAGGCGGCCGCTCAGCCCGACCGTCTCGCCCAGATGCGTACCCTTGGAGCAGAGGCGCCCCGCATTCGCCGGGTGTGCCTCGTCCCCCCGGATCGTCACCTCGCGCGCACCCGTGGGGGTGGCCGAGATGCCGCAGCCGACGCCGCAATAGGCGCAGGTCGTGCGGACCGCCTCGCGCATCAGGCCGCGTCCCTCATCACTTCGGGACGCGCCAGCAGGATGCGACCGTTCTCCTCACGCACGGCAATGGTCGGGGTGCAGCCGCTGTCCGCCCCTTGCGCCTCGCCGCTCGCCAGCGCGATGTTCCAGTTGTGCAGCGGACAGGCGACCGCGTGGCCATGGACGATGCCCTGGCTGAGCGGCCCCTTCTTGTGCGGGCATTCGTTGACGAGCGCGAAGACCTTGTCGTCGCCGGTGCGGAAGACGGCGATCTCCGGCTCCCCCTCGAACCGCACGGTGCGCGCGCCGCGCTGGGGGATGTCGCTCAGGGTTCCGATATCGATCCAGTCGGTCATGGCGTTCACTCCGCTGCTTCGAGAGCAAGAGGTTGGAGGTGCTGGTGCAGGTCGGCGCGATCGCCCGAGGCGCGTTCGGCCCACGGATCGTCCTGGCTGAAGCTCTGCGAATAGAGGAACCGCGCGGCGAGCGCCTTGCGGCCCGCCTCGTCCTCGACCACGCGGGACTTCACGTAGTCGACGCCGACGCGCTCGATCCACGGTGCGGTGCGTTCCAGATAGCGCGCTTCCTCGCGGTAGACCTGGATGAAGGCGGCGCAATATTCGAGCGCTTCCTCCTCGGTCGCGACCTTGCACAGGAAGTCGGTGGCGCGCACCTTGATGCCGCCGTTGCCGCCCACGCTCAGTTCGTAGCCGGAATCCACGCAAACGATTCCAAAGTCCTTGATCGTCGCCTCGGCGCAGTTGCGCGGGCAGCCGGAAACCGCGATCTTGAACTTGTGCGGCATCCAGCTGCCCCAGGTCATCCGCTCGGTCTTGACGCCGAGGCCGGTCGAATCCTGCGTGCCGAAGCGGCACCATTCCGAACCCACGCAGGTCTTCACCGTGCGCAGGGACTTGCCGTAGGCATGGCCCGAGACCATCCCGGCGGCGTTGAGATGGGCCCAGACGGCGGGCAAATCCTCCTTCTTGATGCCGAAGATGTCGAGGCGCTGGCCACCGGTCACCTTCACCATCGGCGCATCGTACTTCTCGACCACGTCGGCGATCGCGCGCAACTCGCGCGGGTTGGTGAGGCCGCCCCACATGCGCGGGACCACCGAATAGGTGCCGTCCTTCTGGATGTTGGCGTGCATACGCTCGTTGACGAAGCGGCTCTGCTGGTCGTCCACGTATTCGCCGGGCAGCGCGCAGAGCAGGTAGTAGTTGAGCGCCGGGCGGCAGGACGAACAGCCATCCGGCGTCGCCCAGTGCAGCTTCTGCATCACTTCGGGGATCGAGCGCATGTCCTGCGCCACGATCTCGCGGCGCACGTCGTCGTGCGTGAAGCTGGTGCACTTGCACAAGGTCTTCGGCCCTGCCTCGACCTCTTCGCCCAGCGTCAGCGCCAGCAGGCTCTCGACAAGGCCGGTGCACTGCCCGCAGCTGGCCGAAGCCTTGCAGGTGGCGCGCACGGCGTCGAGGCTGCAGGCACCCGCCTCGATGCAACCGACGACCTGGCCCTTGGAGACGCCGTTGCAGCCGCAGATCTCGGCATCGTCCGAGAGCGCCGCAACGGCCGCCTTAGGGTCCAGCGCGCCTCCTCCCGAGGCGAAGGCCTGGCCGAAGATCAGCAGGTCGCGGACTTCGGAAACGTCCTCGCCCTTCTTCAGCAGGTCGAAGTACCAACCGCCGTCCGCCGTATCGCCGTAGAGTACGGCGCCGACGACCTTGTCGTCCTTCACCACGACGCGCTTGTAGACCCCGCGCGCGGCATCGCGCAGCACGATGTCCTCGCATCCCTCGCCGCCCGAGAAGTCGCCGGCGGAGAACACGTCGAGCCCGGCGACCTTCAGCTTGGTCGAGGTGACCGAGCCGCGATAGCCGGTGTGCCGGTCGGTCAGCCCGTCGGCGAGGCTGCGGCACATGTCCCACAGCGGCGCGACGAGGCCGTAGACGTTGCCGTCATGCTCCACGCATTCGCCGACCGCGAGCACCGAGGGGTCGCTGGTGACCATGTGGTCGTCGACCTTGATGCCGCGCCCGACGTCCAGCCCCGCCTCGCGCGCCAGCGCGGTGGCGGGACGGATGCCCACGGCCATGACGACAAGGCTGGCCGGAATCTCGCGCCCGTCCTTGAGGCGCACGCCCTCGACCTTGCCCTCGCCGTAGATCTCGGCGGTGTCGGCGCCCGTCAGGATGGACTGGCCGCGACCTTCCAGCGCGGACTTGAGCAGCCAGCCCGCGGCCTCGTCCAGCTGGCGCTCCATCAGCGTGGACATGAGGTGGATGACGGTGACCTTCATGCCGCGCAGGGTCAGACCATGCGCCGCCTCCAGCCCCAGCAGGCCGCCGCCGATGACCACGGCCGAGCCGCCACCTTGCGCTTTTCCGGCCTCGGCAGCCGCCAGCATCGTATCGACGTCGTTCATGTCGCGGAACGAGATCACGCCGGGCAGATCCTTGCCGGGCACCGGAATGATGAACGGATCGGAGCCGGTCGCGATCAGCAGGCGGTCGTAATGCACCGTGCGGCCCGAGCGCGAAGTCACGGTTTTCGCCGCGCGGTCGATCGCGGTGACGGGATCGGCGGTGATGAGGTCGATGCCGTTCTCGTCGTACCACTCGCGGGTGTTGATGACGATCTGGTCGAAGGTCTTCTCACCCGCCAGCACCGGCGAAAGCATGATGCGGTTGTAGTTCACATGCGGTTCGGCGCCGAAGATGGTCACGCGGTAGCGGTCCGCATCGCGCGCCAGCAGTTCCTCGACCGCGCGGCAGCCCGCCATGCCGTTGCCGACGACGACCAGATGCTCGCGCACATCGTCGCTCGGCACGATCAGCGCGTCGTCATAGTCGGAATTGGGTTCGATCCCGTCCTGAAAGTCCATGTTCGAAACTCCGGCAATGTCATGGGAAAGGGAGTTGAAAACGAGAAAAGGCCGCCATCCAGACCCCCGGTTCGAAACCGGAAGTCAGGATGGCGGCCTTGCCATCATTCGGTGCCTAAGTGCCCCGTCAGTGGGACATTTCGGCGATGTAGGAAGGACAACGCTGCCCTTTGCACTGCAACATAAATGGAATCGCCCGAAGGCTCAAGCGATTCCGTAACGAACCTGTCAAATCGCCCAGTCGAACTGGACCCAGACCTTGTCGGTGTCGGTCGCGAGGGTCTTCGCGTCATAGTGGGCATAGCGCAGCGCGATCGTCGTCTTGCGCAGCTTTGCCGAGGCCAGGAGATTGATTTCGTTGCCGTAGTGCTGGTCCAGCCGGTCGCTGTCGAAGCGATGCCAGGTCGCCTGCAGGGTGACGGCGGAAAACGCGCCGATCTGCTTCGTGCCATACCCGCCGCCGACATAGAGATCGCGCACGCCGTTCGCGGGGGTGGTCAGGAACTTGTCCGCCCAGCCCTGGAACTTGAAGTTGGTGCCCAGCGGCGTCTGGAAGCTGGTCAGCGTCGCGCCCTTGTCGGAGCCAAGCACTTCGTAACCGGCATTGGCCTTCCAACCCTTCACGTCGAGCGTCGCGTCGGCCAGCCAGTATTCGGCGCTGTAGTCGCTGGGATTGCGGTGCCAGTCCGACTGGCGCGCGTAACTCGCCTGATACGCCAGTTTCACCGCCTTGCCGAACGCATGAGTCCCCGCGAAACGGGCACCATATGTCTGGCTGGAGAGGCGAAACGCCTGCACCGCCGCCTCATCCTGATCGACGAGGTAGGCGAACCCGGTCAGCACCCCAAGCGGTGTCTCCCACGAGAGGTTGGCGAGCAGATTGTCCCCGCCCACCGCCTGCTGGCGCGCGGCGTTGCCGTCGATGCCCCAGATCGTGCGCACGCTCCAGGCGTAGGAAACGTCCAGTTTCAGGCCCTTGACCGGGGTGACCTCGGCCCTCACCGCGTCGAAGGTCTGCGCATTGTCGCGGAAGGCGACGTTGCCGACGAAGCGCTCGTCGTCCAGAGCGATCTTCTGGCGCCCGGCGGTCAGCGTCACGCCTTTCGCCTTGTACTGCAACTGCGCGATGTAGAGCGCGATGTTCTGCGGATCGGCCACAAGGGGCCGCGTGGCCGCGCCGTTCACGCCATCGTAGTAGTGATCGACCACGGCGAGGTTGCCCTGCGCGACCACGGTGGCACTCAGCGCCCCGCTGGTGGCCTGCGCGCCGCCGCGCACCCGCACGGTCAGCGCATCGGCCTTGGCGGCGATGCCGTCCTGATCGACATGCTCGTAGCGCACCCGCGCCTCGGCGACCGGCTTGACCGTGATGTCCTGGGCCTGCGCCGATCCCGCGCAAGCGACCCCGCCGACGACCAGCACGGCCGCCGCTTTTGTTATGTTTTTCATGGTGAAAGCGTCCCCCTCAGGACGAAAGAAAGTGGGGCGGCGGCGCTGGGGTGCCGCCGCCCCGGTTGTCGGCTCAGATGCGCGCGCCGGTTTTCCAGGTCGCGCGCCAGCGGCCCTTGACGCTCGCCACCGAGGCGAGAGCCACGACCGCAAGGCCGGCAAAGATCAGGAAGCCCGGCGCGAAGCTGCCAGTGAACTGCTTGGCCAGGCCGAGCGAGCTGGCGAGGTAGAACCCGCCGACACCGCCCGCCATGCCGACGAGGCCGGTCATCACGCCGATCTCGGCCTGGAAGCGCTGCGGGACCAGCTGGAACACCGAACCGTTGCCGGTGCCGAGCGCCAGCATCGCCACCACGAACAGCCCGAGCGCCGCGATCAGGCTAGGCGCCTGAGACACGCCGACAAGCGCGATCGCAGCCACCGCGTAGACCATCATCAGCGCCTTCACACCGCCGATCTTGTCGGCCAGCGCGCCGCCCATCGGACGGACCAGCGATCCGGCGAAGACGCAGCCCGCCGTGCAATATCCGGCGACGACGGTGCTGAGGCCGAACTGGTCGGTGAAGTAGATCGGCAGCGACGCGGCAAGCCCCACGAAACCGCCGAAAGTCACCGCGTAGAAGGCCATCAGCCACCATGCGTCCGCCTGCTTGAGCAGCGCCGCATAGTCCACCAGCTTGCGCGGCGCGGGCTGGTTCGGTGCGTCCTTCGCCAGCGCGAGATAGATGCATAGCACCACGGTCAGCGGGATGCAGGCAAGGCCCAGCACCGCGTTCCAGCCGAACATCTTGGCCAGCGTCGGCGCGAAGAGCGCGGCGAAGACGGTGCCCGAATTGCCCATGCCCGCAAGGCCCATCGCCTTGCCTTGATGCTCGGCCGGATACCAGCGGCTGGCGAGCGGCAGCGCGATCGCGAAGCTCGCCCCCGCAAAGCCCAGGATCACGCCCAGCGCCAGCGTCCCGCCAAAGCTGGTGACGCCCATCGACCAGGCGAAGAACAGCCCGGTGATGACGATGACCTGATTGATCGCGCCCGAGCGCTTCGGCCCGATGCGATCGACCAGCAGCCCGTTGACGACGCGCAGGAGAGCGCCCGCCAGCGTGGGAAGCGCCACCATCAGGCCCTTCTGCGCGGGCGTGAGCCCGAGAGTCTTCGAAATCTCCGGCGCCAGCGGGCCGAGCAGGACCCAGACCATGAAGGCGAGGTCGAAATAGAGGAAAGCTGCGATCAGAGTCGGCGTGTGGCCGGCCTTCCAGAAGCCGACGGCGGGCTTCTGCGCGGGCGCAAGCACGTCATTGTCTTCGTCAGGTCGGAAGAATGCGGTTGCCATGGTACGTCCCCCATAAATCATGAAAGCGGACACGAAAAAAGCCGCAGGCCGGACGTCACCCTTGCGGTGAGCCCGGTCAGCGGCTTTGCTGCGAATTTCGGTGAGGATGGCGTCCCGTCTTTGGGACAGCCTATCCGGTGTGGTCGCGCTTCATCGCGAGACGCCTATATAGTCACGCGATTTCGCAGATCTGGCAAGACGTAAAATTGCACGCGTTTTCAGCGTCATCGCATTTTCAATGCTGCCCAAAAATCCTAACGGGCAAAACCGGCGAGGTAGTCCTCGATCCGTTCAGGATCGAACACGCGGCCGTCGAAGAACCGGTCAGGCCCCAGCAGCAGGTCGCCCTTGCGCGAACCCACGCCGAGCGGCGCATCGACCGCCCCT
This sequence comes from Novosphingobium sp. 11B, assembly GCF_054589055.1. Classification (NCBI taxonomy): domain Bacteria; kingdom Pseudomonadati; phylum Pseudomonadota; class Alphaproteobacteria; order Sphingomonadales; family Sphingomonadaceae; genus Novosphingobium; species Novosphingobium sp. 11B. Next base: position 58,498 of record NZ_BAAILP010000057.1, read on the forward strand.
TCCAGCTTCATGCTCGCCCCCGGCATCGGCAGGTCGCTGCCCGCAAGCGCACGGCGGTAGATGTCGGGACGGAACACCGCCGCCGCCTGCGCCTCGGTTTCGGCGGAAGGCTCCACCATGTTCCAGCGCACCAGTTGCGAATAGATCCACAGCGCCTGGCTGCGCCACGGAAACGGCGTCGCCTCGCGGGAGAACAGCACGAAGTCGGGGCAGGACACCGCCGCATCGCCCGCCCTGGGGACGATCGTGCCGCTCAACGTGCGCAGGATCAGGTCGGAGGGCTGCCCGACATAGCGCGGGTCGGCGAGAATATCGGCCAGTATCTCGCGGTTGTCCGGCTCGTCGCACCAGACGGCGGCGCGGGCGAGCGCGCGCAGCAGGCGGTCGGTGATCTCGGGGTTCTCCTCGAGCCATGGTTCGCGGAAGGCCAGCACTTTCTCCACCCCGCGCTGCCAGATGCGCTGACCGATCGCCACCGCCTCCGCGCGTCCGGACTCGATCGCGGCGCTGCCCCAGGGCTCGCCCGCGATGAAACCGTCGATCTCGCCGGCATGGATCGCCTCGACCGTCAGCGAGGGAGGCAGCACGCGCAGCACCACGTCGCGGTCGGGATCGATGCCCGCGCTGGCCAGCCAGTAGCGGAGCATCAGCGCATGACTGGAAAAGCGGTGGACGACGCCGATGATCGGCTTGCGCCGCCACAGCCCGATTGCAGCGGCGAAGTCGTGCGCGGTGCCCAGCGGGTCGGCCAGCCGCGCGGCGGGATCGGGTGCGAGGGCGGCGGCGAAGTCCTTCGCCATGACCAGCATGTTGCCGTTGACGCCCAGCTTGAACGGCGCGGCCAGTGCGGCGGGCTGCTGGCTCAGGCCCAGCGTCACCGCCACCGCCAGCGGCGCCAGCATGTGCGCGGCCTGCACCTGTCCGTAGACCAGCCGGTCGCGCAAGGTCGCCCAGCTCGTCGTGCGCACGAGGTCGAGCGCAAGGCCCTCCTCCTCGGCAAAGCCGCGTTCGCGGGCGGCGGCGAGCACCGCGACGTCGTTGAGCGGCAGGAAGGCGATGCGAAGATTCGTCGTCATTATACCCCTCCCAGCAGGTCGCTGGCGGTAATCAGCGCCTGCGCGACCTCGGCGATCTTCTTGCCCTGGTTCATCGCGGTGGAGCGCAGGAGCGCATAGGCGTCCTGTTCGGACAAGGCGCGCTGGTTCATCAGGATCGACTTGGCGCGGTCGATCACCTTGCGGTCGGCAAGCGCGGTGCGCGCCTCCTCAAGCTCGGTCTGCATGCGCGAGAAGGCGTTGAAACGGCGCACCGCCAGTTCCAGCACCGGCTTCACCCGCTCCTTGCGCAAGCCATCGACGACATAGGCGGAGACGCCCGCGTCGATGGCGGCACCGATCATCGCCTCGTCCGACTGGTCGACGAACATCGCGATCGGCCGGGCCAGCGCCCGGCTTACGGTGAGCATTTCCTCCAGCGTATCGCGGCTGGGGCTGCCGAGGTCCATGAGCACGACGTCGGGCGCCATGCGCTCCAGCCGCGCCACGAAAGCGCCGCGCGGGGGAACGATATGGATGTCGTCATATCCCGCGTCGCGCAGCCCCTCCTCGAGCACGGTCGCGCGCAGCCCGCTGTCGTCGATGATGACAATGCGCATAAGTGCCCCTTCGCTCGCTATCTGCAGCAGATTTTCATGGGACGTCAACGGCAGGCCGAGAAATATGAGGCGCTTTGAAGGCCATGGGCAGCATGACCGGAGCGTCTGAGTGACAGGCCTCATCTTCCCGTTCCGCTTCGGGCAGCCAACGACGCCCTGCACGAGAACCGCTTACAGGCGGAGATCGTCATTTTCCTGTCATGTTTTCCGAGGAACAGGCGCAAGGAGAAAAGCGCCGTGCATGTTCTAGTCGTAGAAGACGACCCCCTCATCGCAGATCATATCGTTTCCGGGCTGAAGCTGGGCGGCCACACCGCCAGGCTGGCCGTAACCGGCGCGGATGCGGCCAGGGCGATCGCCGATGGCGTCTATGACGCGGTGGTGCTCGATCGCATGCTGCCCGATATAAACGGCCTTTCGGTGATCGATCAGGTCCGCGCGAAGGGAGGTGCGATGCGGATCCTCATGCTGAGTGCGTTGGGGTCGGTCAAGAATCGCATCGAGGGGCTGCAGGCCGGGGCGGACGACTACCTTGCCAAGCCGTTCAGCATGGACGAACTGGATGCCCGCCTTCAGGCGATCGTCCGCCGCGGCACCCCGCAAGCGGGGAAGGCGATCCTGCAGATCGGGGCACTGAAGCTGGACGTCGCCAGCCACAGCGTATCCTACGGTGCAAGTTCGATGATCCTGAACCGCAAGCAATATTCCCTGCTGGCCCATCTCATGCACAACGCGGATCGCATCGTCACGCGCACCATGCTGCTGGAGGCAGTGTGGTCCTATTCGTTTTCGACCACGACCAACATCGTGGAAAGCAACATGAGCCGGTTGCGCACGGCCCTGCAGGAAATCGGCTGCGATCCCATCGATACGCAGCGCGGTGCAGGCTATGTGCTGCGCACTGAGCGCTGCACGTGAACTCGATCATGCGTGGACCGGCGACGCTGGGTCGACTGGCGATCCAGGTCGGTCTCGCCTTTGCGCTGGCGATGATCGTCACCGGCATCGTCGGGTTCAGTCTTGCCGACAATTCAGTATCGAACCGGATCGACGAATCGCTGCGATACCATACCCGCAAGTACGTCTCGAACCTCAGGGGCAATCCCGCGCAGGAAGCGATTCTGAAGGCCAAGATCCTCGAATGGAGCCAGCGCAAGGTCTTCAGCGAACGCACGTATGTCCTGTTCGACCGCAACGGGCGCCGTCTGGCGGGAAGGCTGGACATCGTGCCGCCGCCATCGGGCTTCTCCGAGGTGCAATATACGGCGGGCGGGCATCACAAGGAGGCGGGCAGGGCACTGGCGACGCGGCTCGATGCCGGGGGCCTGTTCGTGGTCGTCCAGCATCTGGAGGCGGTCAGGGGGCTGCATGCGATCCTGCCCATGGTGGTCGTCGCGATTTCGCTGGTGGCGCTGGTGCTCGGCGTCTCGGCGACATTGCTGGTCGCGCGGCTGACGGCCCGGCGGCTTTCGGAAACGCAGGATACCGCCGCCGCCATCGCCGCGGGCGACTTGTCCCGCCGCATTCCGATGGAGCGGCTTGACGGCATGTTCGCGGTGCAGGCGCAAAGTCTCAACCAGATGCTGGATCACATGGCGGAGCTGGTCCGCGCGCAGCAGTTGTTTTCCAGCAATCTGGCGCATGACCTGCGCACACCCTTGATGCGCCTGCGCAGCCTCCTCGAAAAGGCATCGCGCGACGACCAATCGGCCTTCCCCTCTCTGCTGGACAGGGCGGAACGTGAGTGCGGCTCCATTATCAATATCTTCGACGCGCTGCTGCGCCTGGCCGAGATCGAGACCGGGCAGCATCCCACGGTCATGGGACGAATCGCGCTGCGCCCGCTGATCAGGGACATTGCGGATACGATGGAGCCGGTGATCACCGATCGCGGCGGATCGCTTCGGGTGGAGAGCCTGGAGGAGGTCGCCATCGACGGCGATCCGGACCTTCTGAATCAGTTGCTGGTGAACCTGCTTGAGAATGCGGCCACGCACACTCCCACGGGAACCAACGTCACGATCTCGCTCGAAAGCGTCGGGAACGGCGCGACGATCACGGTGCGCGACGACGGCCCCGGCTTGCCGGAAGACGAATTCGCGCGCGTTACGCAGCCGTTCGAGCGCGGCCTCGCGGTTTCCCCGTCCAAGGGCAGCGGACTGGGTCTGGCGATCGCGAGCGCCATCGCCCGCTTTCACAAAGGCAGCCTCGACCTGGCGGACGCGATGCCGGGCCTGGAAGTGCGGGTGAGAATTCCCGGCGAGGCCTTGCCGCAAGCGATCTGACTCGGCCTCCGGCAAGCCACGAAAAATTATAATTGTGCAACATTGCATCGGTGCAAGGTTGGCGGCGGTCACTACCCTGAACTGTCACGCGTGGCCTCTAGCGGCACGGCCACAAGATCACACCACTCAGGGAATGCACTCATGAAAGCCCGGAATTTGTGCCTGCGCGCTGGCCGCCTTACATCCATTGCCGCTCTCGCCATCGCCCTTTCCACCCAGGCTGCCTGGGCCGACGAGGCGCCTGCGGCAGATGGCGGCGACGGCATCGCCGAGGGTTCCGCCATTCTGGTGACCGCGACCAAGGCAAACGAGATCGCGCCTGTCACCGCGTCGCTCAAGCAGACGCAGCCCGCCTCGATCGTGTCGCGCTCGTTCATCGAGGATTCGCTTCCCGCCAGCGTCGATTTCAACCAGATCGCGCTGATCTCGCCTTCGGTGAGCAACAGCGGCGGCACCAACGGCGTCGGCCTCAACGAATCCAAGTCGCGCATGCGCGGCTTCAAGGACGGTGAATTCAACATCACCTACGATGGCGTGCCGTTCGGCGATACCAACGATCCCAGCCATCACTCCAACACGTTCTTCCCGTCCAACACCGTCGAGACCCTGGTGGTCGATCGCGGTCCCGGCAACGCCAGCCAGCTTGGCATCGCCACGTTCGGCGGCAACATGAACATGTTCTCCCGCGAGACGCGTGCCGATCCCGGCGTGGAAATGAAGGGCAGTTACGGCACCTTCAACACCTACCTCCTGCGCGGGCTCATCCAGACCGGCGCGATCGACAAGCTCGGCGGCACCGAAGCGGTGTTCTCGGGCCAGTACACCAAGACCGACGGTGCGCTGACCTATAGCGGCTACAACCAGAAGAACCTCTTCGGCAAAGTCGTGATCCCGGTCGGCCCCGACGTGAAGCTGACGCTGCTCTCGACCTACAACAAGAACCACTTCAACCAGCCGGACAGCGATGGCTCGACGCTGGATCAGGTGCGCCTGTACGGACGCAATTACAGCCTGAACAACGATCCGAACAGCCAGAGCTACTGGAAGTACAACTCGACATCGAAGACGACCGACTTCGAAATCGTCAAGCTCGACGCGAATTTCGCGCCGAACTCCACGTTCACGAATACGGCCTATACCTATTCCTACGATAACGAGACGCTGTCGGGCAACACCGCGACGAACCTCGTCGGCGTGCCGAACAGCCAGTTGAACGTCGCCAACCAGGTCGTCCTGACGCCGGGCGGCGCCAAGGTCGCCGGCATTCCCGGCTACACCAAGACCAACAAGTACCGCGTCTGGGGCGATATCGCCAAGATCAGGTACGACTTCGGCTTCGGTGCGCTGACCGCAGGCCTGTGGCTGGAGCATAACGATACGTACCGCCAGCAGACTGACGTGGATCTCGTCACCGGCGGCTACAACTATATCGAGAAGTCGGTCACCAACCCGGTCACTGGCGCAAAGACACCGCAGTACGTCAAGTTCGACCAGAACTCCTCCGGCGATCAGGCTGAGGAATTCGCGGAACTGGAACTGCGCCCGCTGCCCGGCCTGACGATCACCCCCGGGTTCAAGCATGTCGATTTCACGCGCAAGATCGACGCGCTCTACAACCAGAAGACCCGCTATGCGCAGCGCCTAAGTCAGACCAACAGCAAGAACCTGACGTACGCGACGATCAATTATTCGGTGCTGTCGAACCTGTCGGTCTATGGCCAGTATGCTCAGGGCTTCCTCGCCCCCGGCCTGAGCACGCTCTACATCGCGCGCCCCGACCTTTCGAACCTGCAGCCGCAGACTTCGACCAATTACCAGGCCGGCTTCGTCTATCACGGTTCGCGCCTGAGCCTCGATTTCGATGGTTACTACATCGACTTCAACAACAAGATCGGCAGCCGCACCGTATCCGACGGCACCGGCGGAACGACCTCGGCGTTCTACAATCAGGGCGGCGTGATCTACAAGGGCCTCGAAGGGCAGGCGACGCTGGTGATCGGCCACGGACTTGCCGTGTTCGCAAACGGCTCGCTCAATTCCGCGCAAGAGAAGACCACGCACATCCAGGTTGCCAATGCGCCCAAGGGAACGGCGGCAGCCGGCGCCATCTTCAAGTCCGGCCCGATCCGCTTCTCGATCATCGACAAGTGGACCGGCGTTCAGTACGCGATCGATGAATCGAGCATCGGCGGCGGGCTCAACAAGGTGAACCGGCAGGTTCGCATCGCGCCGTACAACACCACCATTCTTTCCGCGAGCTACGACTGGCGCAACCTGCGCTTCGGCGTGACGGTGACCGACCTGTTCGACTCCACCAAGTACACCGACATCGGCCTCTCGGGGAACGGCCCTACGTCCACGAGCCTGAACACCTCGCAGGATCAGGTCTACTTCCAGCCCGGCCGCCAGATCATGGGCGACATTACGGTGCGCTTCTGATGCGCAAGGCAATGCTTCTCACCCTGGCTGCGATCGCTCTGGTCGCGGCCAAGGAAGGGCCGCAGCAGCCCTTGCTGCTGACGCCCGGGGATGTCGATCCTTCGCTGCTGCTGCCCCCGCCTCCGGCAATGGACAGCACGCAAGGTCGGTCCGAATTGGAGCAACTCCACCGCTTCGAACGAACGCGGAGCACCGCCGAGGCCGAGAATGCTGCGGCAGAGGGCAAGATCAAGGACGTCAGCGTCTTCGCAGCGGCGATGGGGCCGGGCTTCTCCCTGGACCGGCTTCCCGCGACCCGCGCGTTGTTCGCGACAGTGCGTGCGGAAGAGCAGGCAGCGGTCGAGCGGGGCAAGGCGCATTTCCATCGGGATCGTCCGTGGGTCTCCGATGCCACCTTGCATCCTTGCGGAAATCTCGAGAACCCGGACTTTGGCTATCCCAGCGGCCATGCCACGATGGTGTTCTCGATGGCTTCGATCCTTGCGCGCCTGTCCCCTGCCAAGGCTCCCGCGATCATGGCCCGCGCTGCCGGTTACGCAAATGGCCGCGTGGTTTGCGGGCGTCATTTCCGATCCGATGTCGTCGCCGGCCAGACCTACGGCATGATGATCGGCGAGCGCCTGATGGAAAAGCCCACGTTTCAGGCACGCTTCGACGAGGCGGCGAAAGAGCTTAAGGCCGCAGGATTCTGAATCCCCACACGATAGGCCCGGATGAAGACCGGAAGCCGTGGCGCAAGTGCAAGCCCGGCTTCCGGGATCGCTCGCAAGGTGCTATTGACGTATACGTGAACCAGGCAATTCCCCATCGCTTTCCGATCGGCATCGATCCGGACGACATCGACTTCATGGGTCACGTCAACAATGCCAGCTACCTGAAATGGGTGCAGGCGGCGGTGACCGATCACTGGCGCGCTCTGGCCCCCGCAGACGCGATCGCCGGCCACCTGTGGGTCGCGATCAAGCATGAGATCACCTATCGCAAGCCCGCCTTCCTCGAAGACGACGTCATCGCGACGGTGCTTCTGGAAAAAGTGCAGGGCGCCCGCGCATTCTACGAGACCGTGATCCGTCGCGGCGAGGAAGTGCTGGCGGAAGTCCGCTCGAGCTGGTGCTGCCTCGATGCCTCCACGATGCGCCCGGCGCGTCTGGCCCGCGACGTCATCCGGCGCTTCTTCTCCGCCGACGACACCGAATAGACCAAGCCTTCCCGTCTGTTTCGGGGCGTGTGCTCTCAATCCAGATTGTCGTAGAGCCGCCCCAGCAGATCCAGCATCTTCGAAAAGTCCGTGGCAGAGAACCCCCGGATGATCTGCTCGTAGAGCGGCGCGGTCACCTCGCGCGCTTCGCCCAGCTTTACGCGCCCCTCGGCCGTCATGCGGATCTCGGTCACGCGGCCGTCCGATTCGCTGGGCGCCGTCTCGATCAGCCCCGCCTTGGTCATGCGCTCCACGATGCGCATCATGGTGGAGAGGTTGATGACCGCCGACTTCGCCACCTGCCCGATCGCCAGCGGCTCGTGCTCGCCGAGAATCATCAGCACGCGCCACGTCGGAATGTCGATCCCGATGCCGCGCAGGCCCGACTCGATGACCACGTTGTACCGGCTCGCGGCCCGGTTCAGCAGGTAGAACGGGTAGGCGTCGAGGCGGAAATCCTCCGATCCAGGGTTACCGAAAGGGCGCAAATCCTCGCTCATCCTAGGCTCCAAGGGCGATAAGCGCCCGGCATGACATTTTAGTTGCATATGCAACTTAATCCGATACTCTTCGCCGTAATGGTCCAACAGGAGGCCCAAGTCCATGACAGACGTTCTCGCTTCTCTCGCCCATGCGCTGACGGCCGGTGACATCACCGTCGTCGATCTGACCCAGACCCTCTCCGAAGATACCCCGCTGCTGGTGCTGCCCGAACCGTTCGGCCAGACGGCGGCGTTCTCGCGCGAGGAAATCTCGCGCTACGACGAGCGCGGCGTCGCATGGCACTGGAACAACTTCACCGTGGGCGAGCACACCGGCACGCACTTCGATGCGCCGGTGCACTGGGTCTCGGGCAAGGATCTGCCGGACAACACCATCGACAAGGTGCCCGCGCAGAAGCTGGTCGCGCCTGCCGTGGTGCTCGATTTCTCGGCCGAATGCGCCGCGAACCCGGACTTCCTCCTGACAGCCGAGCACATCAAGGTCTGGGAAGCCAAGCACGGCGCCATTCCCGCCGGCGCCTGGGTGCTGTTCCGCACCGACTGGTCGAAGCTGGACGTCGATGCCTACACCAACCGCAAGGAAGACGGCGCCCACACCCCGGGTCCGGACGCCTCCGCGATCCAGTACATCCTCGACCGTGACGCGCTGGGCTTCGGCGTCGAGACGATCGGCACCGACGCGGGCCAGGCGCATCTGCTTGAGCCGATGTATCCGGCGCACACGCTGCTCCACGGCGCGGGCAAGTATGGCCTGCAGTGCCTTGAAAACCTCGACAAGCTGCCTGCCACCGGCGCGATCGTGATTGCCTCGCCGCTCAAGATCCTGGGCGGTTCGGGCAGCCCGCTGCGCGTCCTCGCGCTCGTTTCGGAGTAAGGGCAAGTGGCGGAGCGTTCATTCAAGAAGGAAGTCCTCAAGCTCACCGCGGGTGAGGGCGAGGTCTTCACCGGCGAAGGCATCCTGGCAGTCACCAAGGGCCTGCTGCAGTCGGGCGTGGCCTATGTCGGCGGCTATCAGGGCTCGCCGATCAGCCACCTGATGGACGTCTTCGCCGACGCCAACGACCTGCTCGAAAGCCTCGGCGTCCATTTCGAGGCGAGCGCCTCGGAAGCCACCGCGGCGGCGATGCTGGCGGCCTCGGTCAACTACCCCTTACGCGGCGCGGTCGCGTGGAAATCGGTGGTGGGGACCAACGTGGCGTCGGACGCGCTGTCCAACGTCTCGTCGGGCGGCGTTACCGGCGGCGCGCTGGTGATCGTGGGCGAGGACTACGGCGAAGGCTCCTCGATCATGCAGGAGCGCACCCATGCTTTCGCGATGAAGTCGCAGATGTGGCTGATCGATCCGCGCCCGAACCTGCCCAGCATCGTGGACTCGGTGGAGCAGGGCTTCCGCCTCTCCGAAGCCTCGAACACGCCGGTCATGCTGCAGCTGCGCGTGCGGTCTTGCCACATGACCGGATCGTTCGTGGCGAAGGACAACGTGCGCCCGCCGCTGACGGTGGGCGAGGCGGCCGCCAGCCCGGTGCGCGATACCGACCGCATCGTGCTGCCCCCTGCGAACTTCCTCCACGAAGTCGAGAAGATCGAGAAGCGCTGGCCCGCAGGCATCGCCTATGTCCGCGACAACAAGCTGAACGAGTGGTTCGGGCCTGAGGAAAGCGAAGAAGGCATCGGCCTGATCGTGCAGGGCGGCCTCTACAACAACCTCAACCGCGCGATGGAACTGATCGGGCTGGCGGACTCCTACGGGGTCAGCAAGCTGCCGATCTACTGCCTCAACGTCGTCTACCCGATCATCCCCGAGGAAGTCGCCGCGTTCTGCAAGGGAAAGCGCGCGGTGATGATCCTGGAGGAAGGCCAGCCCGAGTTCATTGAGCACGAACTCAACACGCTGATCCGCCGCGCGGAGCTGGACACCCGGATCGTCGGCAAGGACATGCTGCCGCGCTCGGGCGAGTACACCGCCGACGTGATTCGCAAGGGCCTGGCGAAGTTCCTCGAAGCCTATGCGCCTGCGCTGGCTCCGCAGTTGGAAGCGGCCAACCCGCTGCCCGCACCCGTGGCCAAGGAAATCCCGCAGCGCCCCGCAGGCTTCTGCACCGGCTGTCCGGAGCGCCCGATCTTCACCGCGATGAAGCTGGTGGAGCGCGAGCTTGGTCCCACGCACGTCTCGGCGGACATCGGCTGCCACCTGTTCTCGATCCTGCCGCCGTTCAACATCGGCAACACGACGATGGGCTATGGCCTTGGTGCGGCGGGTGCCTCGGCGTTCAAGCCCAAGGAAGGCGAGGGGTCAAAGCGGTCGATCGCGATCATGGGCGACGGGGGCTTCTGGCACAACGGCCTGACCTCGGGCGTCGGCAATGCGGTGTTCAACAAGGACGACACCGTCACGATGATCATCGACAACGGCTATTCGGCGGCCACCGGCGGTCAGGATATCCTGTCGTCGCGCGCCGAGAACGCCAATCGCGTGACCAAGAACCCGATCACCAAGGCAGTGCGCGGTGTCGGCGCGAAGTGGGTGCGCGAGACGCATCGCACTTATGACCTCAAGGGCATGACCTCGATGCTGCGCGAAGCGCTGACGACCGAGGAAAAAGGCCCCAAGGTCATCGTCGCGCAGTCCGAATGCATGCTCAACAAGCAGCGGCGCGAGAAGAAGGCGACTTCGGCGAAGCTGAAGGCGGGCGAGCGCGTGGTGCGCGAGCGCTTCGGCGTCGACAGCGACACCTGCACCGGCGATCACAGCTGCATCCGCCTGTCGGGCTGCCCGTCGTTGACGATCAAGCCCAACCCGGACCCGCTGCGGCAGGACCCGGTGGCGCATGTCGAGAACTCCTGCGTGGGCTGCGGCCTGTGCGGCGAGGTGAGCCATGCGGCGGTGCTGTGTCCCAGCTTCTACCGCGCGCAGATCGTCGCCAATCCAGGCAAGTTCGAACGCTTCAAGGCGAAAGTCAGCGGCGCGATCATGGCCCGCTGGCAGGCCGGCGCCGACAAGGCCCGCGCGGCGCGCGCGTTCTGAAGCCATTCCTCCCCGTTGCGCAGCAATGGGGAGGGGGACCGCCGACGCAGTCGGTGGTGGAGGGGGCGGAACCCAGCCCGGGCCC